>CAKMNE010000102.1 GCA_927798505.1 uncultured Bacteroidales bacterium | reverse complement strand
GCGAATATGAAGTTGAACAGCACGCCGCCCGCCATCACCAGCAGCCTCTGCCACGCCGGGTGGCTGCGGAACTCCCAAGGCTGGGGCTCGCGCTTAAGCTGCTCGGTGTCCATGGACTCGTCCACCATTCCGGCAATCTTGCAGTAGCCTCCGAACGGGAGCCAGCCTATTCCGAATTCAGTCTCGCCCACGCGGAAGCGCAGCAGGGCCTTGCCCTTCACGTCGAAGAAAAGGTAGAATTTCTCCACCTTGATGCGGAAGAGCTTTGCGAATATGAAATGGCCGAACTCGTGTACAATGATCAGCAGCGAGAGGGCAAGTATAACCTGAAGTGTCTTTGAAAGTATAACCATTGTCCTATTTGATTAATTCCTGTGCACGGCGAAGGGTCTCCTCGTGGGTGGAGAAGATATCGTCGAGCGACGGGTTGGCAACAAAAGTCGCACCACTGACACTTTTCTCAACAATTTCGGTAATGCCGTAGAAGTCAGTCCTGCCTTCGAGGAAGGCCTTGACCGCCACTTCGTTGGCCGCGTTCATTGCACAAGGGATATTGCCCCCTCTCTCAAAGGCCCTGCGGGCTATGCCCAGGTTGGGGAAGCGCTCCTCGTCCGGGCTTTCGAAATGCAGGGCGCCGAGGCTTGCAAAGTCCAGTTTCCTGTTGCCCACGGTCAATCTGTCAGGGAAGCTGAGGGCAAGGCCTATCGGCTCGCGCATATCCGGACAGCCGAGCTGGGCTATGACGGCTCCGTCAGCGAACTCGACCATTGAATGCACTATCGATTCCGGGTGAACCACCACATTGACCATTGAAGGCACTACGTCAAAGAGCCAGCACGCCTCGATGAGCTCCAGCCCCTTGTTCATCATTGTGGCGGAATCTATGGTCACCTTCGCTCCCATATCCCAATTCGGATGCCTGAGGGCATCGGCGGCGCTTGCAGAGGCAATCCTTTCGCGGCTCCATGTCCTGAAAGGGCCTCCGGAGGCGGTGAGATGTATCTTCACCAATTCATTGCCCTGTGCGCCGAGCAGGCACTGGAATATGGCCGAATGCTCGCTGTCCACGGGGAGTATGGCCGCATTGTGGCTGCGTGCGGTACGCGTTACGACCTCTCCGGCCGCCACCAGCGTTTCCTTGTTGGCAAGGGCTACGACCTTTCCGGCCTCAAGGGCGGCAAGGGTGGGGCGAAGGCCCGAAAAGCCCACCATAGCACCTACCACTATGTCTATATTGTCCCCCTTTACCAGCCCGCACAGGCTTTCCACTCCTGCAAAGACCTTGGAATCCGTGTCCCGAAGACTGTCGGAAACATTCTGGTACAGGGATTCGTCACAGATGACCACGTTGTTGGCGTCGAACTCCCTCGCCTGGGTGCAGAGCAGCTCTGTGCTGCGGTATGCGCTGATAAGCTCAACCTCGAACAGGTCGCGGTGCTGGCGTATTACATCAAGGGCCTGGGTGCCGATGGAGCCGGTGGATCCCAGTATGGCTATTCTTCTCTTTCCCATCAGAATGATATGTACAATGTCGGATCTACTGCTTCACCCTTGTACCATAGTTCGAAGTGCAGGTGCTCCCCGTTGCTCAGGGAACCGGTGTTGCCCACAATGGCGATTGCAGTGCCGGCGGAGACCTTGTCACCCACTTTCTTGCTCAGCTTGCGGTTGTGCTTGTAGGTGGTGAGTATGTCGCCCGCGTGCTGTATGGTAATGGTATAGCCGTATTCGTCGCTCCAACCCGCATAGGTGACAGTGCCGTCCAAGGCCGCCTTGACCACTGAATTGGCCGGAGCCGTGATGTCGACGGCAGGGTGGGAGGCGAGGTTGAATCCGTTTGAAATCACGCCTTTGAGAGGGGTGAAGAAATGCAGGCCTTCAATCGGGAGTTCGCGCTTTGAGCCGGCCGAAACCCCGAACTGCTCCTCCTTTGCAACCCTTTCCCTCAGGGCCGCATCCTGCTTGCGCAGGTACTCCGCGTCCTTGCCCTCAAGGTAGCCTGTGCCGTTGTCACGCAAAAGGCTGTCCAGGGACAAAGTCTGTTCTCCGGATAGAGTACGGTTGAGGTTGTCGGAATAGAGTTTCCATCGTGTCATTGCGGCCTCCAGGGAGTCGATCTTGATGGCATTGCGCACAGCCTGGCTCCTGAAATTCGCATCCGGGTACCCTGGAATGGTGTAGTGAAGCGGAGTCAGCACCAGCAGGGCATAAAGTCCGCCAAGAAGAGAGCACAGGCTCACGGCGAGGACTATGAAAAAACCGGCTGCGGAGAATTTGATGGAATAGATTTTCTCGTGAGACGCATCGTCAATCAGAGAAAGCCTGTATAATTTCTTTTGGTTTTGTCTTCCCATACTTTATAATTAAATTTGCAGCGTTATGGACAGACTGATTGGAATAGATTTCGGAAGTGCAAGGACAGGACTTGCTGTCAGTGACCCTCTTGGAATATTCGCATCTCCTCTGGAAACGCTGCCTTCCGCAAAGATAATAGATTATCTGCAAAAATTTGTTGCCGGAGGCGAGACCATAACCAAGTTTGTGGTAGGTTATCCGCTGAATCTCAACGGGGCGCCTGCCCAGACTGCCGGGGAAGTCGACGCTTTCCTTGACAAACTCTCGAAAGCTTTTCCGCAAGTGCCCATCGCCCTCGAAGACGAACGCTTCACTTCCGTTCTCGCACACAGGGCAATGATTGACGGGGGTATGAAAGCCTCCAGGCGCAGGGACAAAACCGAGGTGGACAAAATCAGCGCCGCAATTATACTCCAGGGCTACCTGGACAAAAAGAAATGATACAAGCGATTTACCTTTATGGCTCGGAAGTGCTCCGCAAGGTGGCCGAGCCTTTTGACCTCAATGACACCGAGGGCCTCAAGGCTCTCATCCAGGACCTAAAAGATACCCTGAAGGTGGCTGACGGCTGCGGCCTTGCAGCTCCGCAAATCGGAGTCTCCAAAAGGGTGGTGATAGTTGACGGAGATGTGGTCTCCGACGGCTATCCTTACCTCAAGGGTTTCTTCAGGACTATGATCAATCCGGTGGTGGTTTCCGAATCCGACCGGAAATGCGAGTATTCCGAGGGCTGCCTCAGTGTGCCCGGAATCTACGCCGATGTGGTCCGCCCCGAGTCCATCACGGTTGAATACTACAACGAAGATCTCGAGAAGGTCACCGAGACCTTCGACAAATTCGGCTGCCGCATGGTGCAGCACGAGCTCAGCCATCTGGACGGTTGCGTCTTTACCGACCTTGTCGCACCGATCCGCAAAAAGATGATTGCCGGCAAACTGAACAACATAAGCAAAGGAAAGGTCGGCACACAATACAGAGCTAAGATCAAATAACCATGGGTGCATTTCACGCCTACGACATCCGCGGAATCTACAACGAAGATTTCGACGCAAGCGTAGCCTACAAGGTGGGCTACTTTCTCCCATCCCTGCTTTCAGCCGACAAGGTGCTGGTCGGCAGGGACTGCAGGGTTTCATCCCAGGAGATTCACGACAATCTCATTAAAGGAATCAATGATGCAGGAGCCGATGTTTATGACATCGGTCTGAGCAGCACCCCAATGGTGTACTTCGCAACTGCAAACTACGGTTTCAAGGCTTCAGTCCAGATTACAGCCTCCCACAATGCCGCCTGCTACAACGGAATGAAGGTGTCCCGCGAGAACGCCCTTCCTGTTGGTCTTGCCAGCGGTCTCGGACAGATAAAGGAATGGATTGACGAGGGTAAGGAGACTCCGGTTGCGGAAAAACGCGGTCAGGTCTTCGAGAAGGACATCCACGCTGACTATCTTGCCTTTATGGAGAAGTTCCGAGCCGACTGGAGCAATCTCAACATAGCTTTCGACCTTTCCAACGGAATGGCCAATCTTTTCGCCAAGGAGGTGTTCGGCGAGAAGCCGCACTACATTTTCGACGAGCTTGACGGACGTTTCCCGAATCATGAGCCAAATCCGCTCGTAGCCAAGAATGTGGAGCCTCTCAAAAAGCTCGTTCGTGAGACGGGAGCCGACGTGGGCGTGATTTATGATGGTGACGCCGACAGGGTGATGTTCGTGGACGAGAAGGGGCAGTTTGTTTCCCCTGACCTTGTGATTGCCATGATGGCCCTCTATTTCTGCGACGAAAGGGGTGCCAAGTCGCCTCGCGTGCTTCAGGAAATCCGCAGCTCCAAGGCCGTGGCCGAGTACCTGCAGCGCTACGATGCGGACGTGCATACCTGGAGGGTGGGTCGCGCCTTCGCGGCACCAAAGCTCCGTGAGATCGACGGCCTCTGGGGCGGCGAGCTTGCAGGCCATTATTATTTCAAGGACTTCTTCTACTCCGACAGCGGCCTGCTCGCTTCAATGATAGTGCTCCGCATACTCTCCGCATTGAAGAAGAAGGGCAAGACGTTCAGTGCCCAGATTGCCGAGATTGCGGGCTATGAGAATTCGGGCGAAATCAACTTCCGTCTTGAGGACAAGGCTGGGGCAATGAAAGCCGTCTGCGACCATTTCCGTCAGAGCGAAGGCGAGCCGCAGAAGTATATGGACTTCGACGGCTTCCGCTTCGACTATCCTACCTGGTGGTTCAACATCCGTCCTTCCAACACAGAGCCTTACCTGCGCTTCATCTGCGAGGCTACGACCAGGGAGGAGCTCGATGCAAGGATTGCCGAGGTCTGCGCAATCCTTGAAGGACAGTTCGGAGGCGTTCGCAGCTGATGCCGAAAGCAGTCTTCTTCGACCTGGACGGCACGCTCTACGACAACCGTTGTCTGAAATTTCTGATGCCGCTGGGGGCTTTCCGGTCAGGAAGGCCCCTGCGCAATCTGCGACTGATGGCGGCGGAACGCAGCTGCCGGCGCAACATAGCCCGAGGCCCGCAGGGCCTTGCTGGCTATGATACCCTTTTCTCCCGTATGTCCGCGAAGACGGGCGTCCCTGCGGAGCAGGTGCGTGAGTGGTTTAACGGATGGTATATGCCTTTGATGGTCCGGCAGATAGCCCGCCATTGCAAGCCCCGCGAGGGGGTGGTGGCGCGCCTGCAGGCTCTGCGCAGGGACGGAGTCAGGCTTGCAATTCTTTCGGACTATGGTTTCATTAGGGAGAAACTGGATGCTCTGGGCATCGACCCTGGGCTTTTTGAAGTCCTTCTGGATGCCCCGTCGCTGGGTGGCTTCAAGCCTTTTGCGGATGTGTTCAGGGCCGCCTGCCAGCGTCTCGGTTGTGCCCCTCAGGATGCCATTATGGTGGGCGACCGCCCCGACACCGACGGTGGAAGCGAGGCCGTGGGAATGAGATTCCTGAACATAAAGGACATTATGTCCAAGGAGAAACCAAGCATCAGCGGAACAGATCTTCCAGTGTAATCACTTTCTGAAAGCGACTGGAATACTCGTTCCTTTCAGTTGACTTCCAACCATAATCGTGTTATATTTGGCCACAAATATACAAAATACCCCACTTTTGGCCAA
>CAKMNE010000101.1 GCA_927798505.1 uncultured Bacteroidales bacterium | reverse complement strand
AATTGATGATTGAGAACACTGATGCAAAATTCGGAACCGGCTCATTTTCAGGCACATCGTAGTTGACACCCAGTCCACCTCCGACATCCACGAAATCCAGTTCGAAGCCCAGCCCCACCAGGTAATCCACTATAGCGTTGACCTTGTTGCAAAGGTATTCGAAGACATGCAGCTCGCGAATCTGAGAACCGATGTGCAGATGCATGCCCCTGATAGCCACATGCTCAAGGCTCTTGATAAGCTCAACCTTCTCCTGAACTTCCTCGTAGGAGATTCCGAATTTGGAATCCGCCTGACCGGTGTCGATGCAGGAATTGGTCTTAGGGTCTATGTCCGGGTTGATACGCAGTGCAACATCTACCACCTTCCCGGCCTCGGCGGCAAGGCTGTCCACCAGAAGCAGTTCCTCTATTGACTCGCAGTTGATGGCAAAAATGCCCTGCTCGATTGCGTAGCGCAGTTCCTTGTCGCGTTTGCCCACTCCCGCATAGACTATTTTCTTCGGGTCGAAGCCTGCCTCGATTGCACAGCGCACTTCGTTTCCGCTGGCGCAATCTATGCCCAGCCCATACTCACGGATAATCTGGAGCAGCCTCGGGTCATAGTTGGCCTTTATCGCATAATGCAGGCAGTATCCATACCTGTCCGCTACCGACACGGCGCTTTGAAGCGTCTGGCGGAGCAAATCTATGTCATAGAAATAAAATGGGGTTTCAAAAGCGTTGAGCTTATCGGCTACTTTTCTACTTAACATGGTTCGTTTTGCGACTTGATTCGTTTTGCGGCCGCAAAAATAGGCATTTTATTTAAAAAGCAGTAACTTTGGACCCATAAACTGATTGAAATGAAGATTTCCCAAAGAACACAGGATATGCCCGCATCGGCAATCCGCAAGCTGGTTCCATTCTCGGACGCAGCTGCAGCACAAGGAGTTAAGGTTTACCATCTGAATTCCGGAGCGCCGGACATCGCAAGCCCCGACTGCGTAAAGGAGGCTCTTGTGCGCAGATGTGAGAGTTTCCATCACCTCTCATACACCAATTCGGCCGGTCTGATAGAACTCAGGCAGGGGCTGATTGAGAAATACTACAGGAAGGTAGGAATCGAGCTCGAACTGCCGGAACTAATAGTGGAGGTTGCGGGAAGCGAGGCCTTTTCCGTTGCTATGGAGATTGCCACAGACCCGGGCGACGAAATAATAGTTATCGAGCCTTTCTACACCAACTACCAGACTTTTGCCTATCTTCATAACATCACGCTGAAGGCGGTGCACACAAGCATTCACGACGAGTTCAGGATTCCTGACATCTCGGAGTTCGAGAAACTGCTGACACCCAGGACCAGGGCCGTGCTCATCAGCAACCCATGCAACCCTTCCGGAAAGCTCTTCGACAAAGAGGAAATGCTGGCAATCGGCGAGTTCTGCCGCAAAAACGACCTGTTCCTCATCAGCGATGAGGTATATCGCGAATTCACCTACACGGACGCTCCGCATTTCAGCGCTATGAATCTTCCTGGATGCGAGCAGAACGTGATTTTGGTGGACAGCGTTTCCAAGAGATACAATCTGTGCGGTGCACGCGTCGGCTGCATAGCTTCCCACAACAAGGATGTGATGGCGGCGGCCGTAAAGTTCGCCCAGTCCCGACTCTGTCCTCCTGTCCTTGGACAATACGCCGCGATTGCTGCTCTCGATACTCCCGATGAGTATTTCGAGCAGGTCCGGCAGGAGTACATCCGCAGGCGCGACTACACGGTAGCGCGTCTCAATGCAATGCAGGGCGTCTATTCCCCTATGCCTTACGGAGCCTTCTACGCAATGGCTGAACTCCCTGTCGATGATGCCGAACTCTTCTGCAAATGGCTGCTCACAGAGTTCCGCAAGGACGGACAGACCACTATGATGACCCCTGTGCGTTCATTCTACAAAACCCCGGGCGAGGGCATCAACCAGGTAAGAATTGCCTACGTGCTGGAAGTGCCGGAAATGGAAAAAGCCCTGGACATTCTCGAAGAAGGTCTCAGGGCATATCCGGGACGGACTCTGTAGTCCGGCTTACTCCTCAGGTTTCAGAGTTGTATAGACATTGGTTACATCCTCATCGTCCTCAAGCAGGCCGGTGAGCTTGTCGAGGGTTGCCCTCTGCTCAGGGGTCACTTCCTTGAGTTCGGTTGTAGGGATGCGCTCGAATCCTCCGGATACGAGTTCATAGCCGTTGTCTTCGATGTACTTCTGTATGGTACCGTATGAAGTGTAGTCGCCGTAGATGCAGATTTCCTTGGAAACGTTGCCGTCCTTGTCCTCCACTTCCTCCTCGAAGAGCTCGTCAACTCCGTAGTCGATGAGCTCGAGCTCGAGTTCCTCGAGATCCACGCCTTCCTTGCTCTTGATGCGGAAGACACACTTGTGGTCGAACATGAAGGACACTGAGCCGCTGGTTCCGAGTGTACCGCCGCACTTGGTGAAGTAGGAGCGGACATTGGCCACGGTTCTGGTGGTGTTGTCAGTGGCGGTCTCTACGAGGTAGGCAATGCCGAAAGGACCATAGCCCTCGTAAACAACCTCCTTGAAATCACCTTGTTTGCTCTCTGTTGCCTTCTTGATTGCACGCTCGATGTTCTCCTTAGGCATCTGCTCGGTACGGGCCTCAGCAATCAGGGCGCGCAGACGCGGGTTGCCGGTCACATCCGGACCTCCCTGCTTTACGGCCACTGTGATTTCCTTTCCGAGTTTTGTGAAGGTGCGAGCCATGTGACCCCACCTCTTCAACTTGCGTTCCTTGCGGAACTCAAACGCTCTTCCCATATTATTCTGATACTCTGTTGATATACTTGTCGATATCGTATCCCTCAATGCTCTGAGGATACTTTTCCTTTACGGTTTGGAAACTCTTCAGCGCCTTGTCATTCTGACCGAGGGACTGATACATCTGCCCTGCCTTCACAAGATATGCGGCGGCAAAGAGATTGTCAGCTTTGGCTGCAGCCTTCTCGTAGAGGCTTGCTGCCTGTGCAGCCTCACCTAAAGCCGCCTTGCAGTCTCCCTGAAGGGCGATGGCGCGGGCTGCGAGTATTGGGTCCTTTCCGCTGTACTTCTTGAGATACACGAGAGCCTCCTCCCAGTTTCCGAGCTGGGCGCAACAGGTACCTGCGTAGAGGTAAACCGCCTTGCCGGCCTTGCCGCCGTACTGGTCGATGATCTCAGCGAATCCGAGAGTGTTGCCGTCTCCGTTGAGTGCGAGTTCAAACTCTCCGTTCTGGAAGTTGAGCTCTGCAGGGAAAACTGCCTGCTGAGCCTCGGCCACTGCCGGAGTGTAGATGAACTTGCTGTATCCGAGAATTGCGAGACCGATTACCACGATTCCGCCAAGGACGCCCCAGATGAGTCCCTTGTGCTCATTGTAGAATTTTTCTGATGAGGACACCTGTGCGGCAATCTCTTCTGCGCGCTGGGCTTCCTGTTTGTTAACTTTTGCCATATTCTTTATTGTATTAATTATTATCGTAAGTAATATCGTGTGGGTGCCACAAAATAGCCCACAAAAATACGGTATTTTGCACAAATATGCAACAACAGCCACCAATGACAAATTTTATTCTTAAATTTGGGGATTAAATCAGAATAAGATGGAACTTAAGATTTCCGACAGAGGCATCGAAATGCCTCAATCCCCTATCCGAAAGCTTGCTCCGCTCGCCTACGAAGCACAGGACCGCGGGGTGAAGATATACCGTTTGAACATCGGACAGCCGGACCTGCCGACGCCGCAGAAAGCGCTGGACGTACTCAAGAACATAGACCGAAAAACCTTGGAGTACAGCCCGTCTCAGGGATACAGATCCCTCAGGGAGGCCCTTGTGGGCTATTACGAGCGCTATCAGATCAAGCTCAAGCCGGACGAAATCATCATCACGGCAGGCGGTTCCGAGGCTGTGCTCTTCGCTTTCATGAGCTGCCTCAACCCGGGAGACGAGATCATAGTGCCGGAACCGGCCTATGCGAACTATATGTCCTTCGCCATATCCGCCGGAGCGGTTATCCGCGCGGTGACCACTACCATCGAGGAGGGCTTCTGCCTTCCTAAGGTGGAGAAGTTCGAGGAACTCATCAACGAGCGCACCAAGGCCATACTCATATGCAACCCGAACAACCCGACTGGCTATCTGTACACCCAGAAGGAAATGAACCGCATCCGCGACCTTGTGAAGAAGTACAATCTGTACCTCTTCTCCGACGAGGTCTATCGTGAATTCATCTATACGGGCTCGCCTTACATCTCAGCCATGCACCTTGAGGGAATTGAGCAGAATGTTGTGCTTATCGACTCTGTTTCAAAGCGTTACTCCGAGTGCGGAATACGTATCGGAGCGCTCATTACCAAGAATGAAGCGGTGCGCAACACGGTGATGAAGTTCTGCCAGGCCCGACTGAGCCCGCCTCTGCTGGGTCAGCTCGTTGCAGAGGCTTCCATAGAGGGAACGGAGCAGTATTCGCGCGAAGTGTACGACGAATATGTCGAGCGTCGCAAATGCCTGATAGACGGAGTGAACCGCATTCCGGGCTGCTATACTCCTGTGCCTATGGGAGCATTCTATACCGTCGCCAAGCTTCCTGTGGATGATGCCGAGAAGTTCTGCGCGTGGTGTCTGTCGGATTTCTGCTATAAGGATGACAATACCCCTGAGGGTTGTGCCGGCGAAACCGTTATGATGGCGCCTGCCGCCGGTTTCTATTCCGACCCGTCGCTTGGACGCGACCAGGTCCGCCTGGCATATGTGCTCTGCAAACACGACCTGCAGCGCGCCCTGTTTGTGCTTGATAAAGCTCTCGAGGCCTATAATTCCGGAAAGTAGTTCCCGACACGGGAGATGACGATAGCTTGACAGACAATTATGCCGACAAACGAAGAAAGGTGGATGGCCAGATACAGGGAGTGCCTGCGTTATCTGGAAGAAGAAGGCCGAAAGCCTTCCAAACACTATCCTGAGGAGCGCAACCTAAGATCCTGGTGGAAGTACAACAAAAAGCTTTACAATGCCGGCAGATTCGACCCTGACCGGCTGCCCCTCTTCCAGCACCTCCTGGACCTCGACGCCGCCTGCCAGCGCAAACGGGAGGAAGAAGCAGTGGCTATTAGCCGGAGTGAATCATAAATCCTTGATACATAATTAGTTATGAAAAATCGGGTATCTCAAAAGGGTACCTGATTTTCTGTAAGTACTTGTGTTATAGGCTGTTACGTTTAGCTTAGAGTGTAACCGGCAAATGCGGTGTGAGAAGTGTCGGCCATCAGCAAGCATCTGAAGAATATTTTTGACGAAGGTCAAACTGAGTCGTGAAGTGGTTGTTTCCAAAATGGAAATAACCACCTGTCATAGAATGTATTTTGCAAATTGTAATAAATTTATTACCTTTGCAGTATGAGGAAGATTTATAGAACCGATGCTTTCGATGAGTTTTTCGAGTCCTTGCCGGATAATGTCAAGGAGAAGGTTCGGT
>CAKMNE010000100.1 GCA_927798505.1 uncultured Bacteroidales bacterium | reverse complement strand
GAATAGCTGTGTCCCTGGCTTGACTCTCGGCTGTACTCGATAAGCTTATGATTCTCCATAAGCGCGAGCTTAACCTCGGTTTGTCCCACTGAGACAACCAGGTCCTTGTCTTGCTTTTCGATTTCCATTGGACAAAACAAAAAGGTCCGACGGATCTCCCGCGGACCTCCTGCGACTTACTTTTTCTTATGTCTGTTCTTACGCAAACGCTTCTTGCGCTTGTGTGTCGCCATCTTGTGGCGCTTATGCTTCTTACCGTTTGGCATATCAATAATAGTTTAAAAATTATTCACCCTGAACCATTTCAACAAACTCGTCGGATGGCTTGAAAGCTGGAATATCGTGCTCAGGAATTACCATTGTAGTTTTCTTAGTAATATTCTGAGCGGTCTTAGCTGCACGATGCTTGATGATGAAGCTGCCGAATCCACGAAGATATACAGGATTTCCCTTTGAAAGCGACTTCTTTACGCTACCCATAAAAGATTCTACAACTACGAGAACCGTATTCTTCTCAAGACCGGTTGCCTTCGCAATCTCATTAACGATGTCTGCCTTTGTCATATCTTTCTTTCTAAGTTTTTTAATTGGACTGCAAAAATAAGGTTTTTTTTCAAGAAACCAATACGCATCGCAGTAATTATTGTATTTTTGTCAGTTGCATTCTCTTGGCACGAAGATTGACCAAGATAAACGAATTGTTTATACTGACATTTTGACACTATATGATAAAGAACGACGAATTACTGTTCCCCGCTGGCGCTGAAATCAGCGTAATCCCTGTGCTTCAGGGTGAGGGTCTGCCTAAAATTGACGAAAGCGAACTTCCCGAGACAATTCCGATTCTAGCATTGAGAAACGTGGTGTTGTTTCCGGGCACCATATACCCTATTACCATAGGACGCGAGAAGTCCAAAAGACTCATCGCTGATGCCGAAAAGCACGGCACTTTCATAGGTGCGGTGCCTCAGCTCGATGTGAATGTGGAAGAACCGGGAGAGGAAGACCTCTACCGCTTCGGTACCGTTGCCAAGGTCATCAAGACCCTTGACATGCCGGACGGCACGGTCACTGCCATACTTCAGAGCATCAAGCGTATCGAGCTGCTGACAGTTGTGGATTACGACCCGTATATCAAGGGCATAGTGCGCTATCTGGATGACATAATCACCAAGGAGAACAGCACCGACCTCAAGGGCATAGCGTCCACCATCAAGGACAAGGCCAGCCAGATAATGGCAAATTCCAACATGGCCGCCAAGGAAGCCATCGGAGCTATGCGCAGCATAGACAATTTCCCTTTCCTTGTGAACTTCATTGCCACTACCGTGGATGTGGAGAATTTCGAAGGCAAGATAGACCTGCTGCAGTACGATGACGTCAAGGCAAGGGCTATGAAACTCCTTGTCATACTTGACGGCCAGCTTCAGCTCACCAACCTCAAGCAGGAAATCAACCTCAAGGTAAAGCAGGAAATCGATCAGCAGCAGAGGGAATACTACCTCAACAACCAGCTCCGCACCATCCAGGAGGAGCTTGGTATGGACGGCGACGAAGAGTTCGAACGCTTCCGCGAAAGGGCTGCCGCCAAGAACTGGCCGGAGAGCGTCGCAAAGACTTTCGAGAAGGAACTCTCCAAACTGGAGAAATACAACCCGAACTCCCCGGACTACTCCGTACAGTACAACTATATAGAGTTTATGCTGGACCTTCCTTGGGGAGACATGTCCAAGGACAACCTCGATCTGAAACACGCCAAGAAAGTGCTGGATGAAGACCATTTCGGTCTTGACACCATCAAGGACCGCATCATCGAGTACCTTGCCGTGCTGAAATTGAAGGGAAATATGAAATCCCCTATTCTCTGCCTCTACGGCCCTCCGGGAGTCGGAAAAACGAGCCTCGGAAAATCAATAGCCAGGGCCCTTGGACGCAAGTATGTGCGTATTGCCCTGGGCGGCATGCACGACGAGGCGGAAATCCGCGGACACCGCAAGACCTATGTGGGAGCCCTGCCGGGCCGAATCCTGAACGGCATCAACAAGGCCGGCACATCAAACCCGGTAATCGTGCTTGACGAAATCGACAAGCTTTCGTCAGACTTCAAGGGTGACCCGTCTTCCGCTTTGCTGGAAGCGCTCGACCCTGAGCAGAACGGCAGTTTCCACGACAATTATCTGGACATTGACTACGACCTGTCCAATGTTCTCTTCATCACTACCGCCAACAGCATATCCCCTATTCAGCCAGCCCTGCTGGACAGAATGGAGATTATCAATGTCAGCGGTTACCTCGCGGAGGAAAAGATGGAGATTGCAAAGAAGTACCTCGTGCCTAAGCAGCTCGAAGAGCACGGCATTGACAAGAAGGCGCTGAAAATCAGCAATCAGGCACTTGCCCAGATCATTGACCAGTACACCCACGAATCAGGTGTGCGCAATCTGGAGAAGCAAATCGCAAAGATTGCCCGTGTGACCGCGAAGAAAATCGCCATGGACGAGACTTATCCTTCCACCATCAAGCCAGAGCACCTCAAGGAATACCTTGGTCTGCCTACGGCAATGCACGACAAGCAGCAGGGCAACGAAGGCGTGGGAGTCGTAACGGGACTTGCCTGGACCCAGATGGGAGGTGAAATACTCTTCATAGAGAGCTCCATATCCGAAGGCAAGGGAGTACTTTCCATGACCGGAAACCTCGGTGACGTTATGAAGGAATCCGCTACCATAGCCTATCAGTACATCAAGGCTCACCCGCAGCTGGCGAAACTCAGCGCCGAGGACTTCGCAAAGAAGGACATACATGTGCATGTACCGGAAGGCGCGACCCCTAAGGATGGTCCTTCCGCAGGTATCACTATGGTCAGCTCTATGGTCAGCGCCCTCAGGGGTGAAGCAGTACGTCCTCATATTGCGATGACAGGAGAGATGACGCTGCGCGGCAAAGTTCTCCCGGTCGGAGGCATCAAGGAGAAGATTCTTGCAGCCAAGAGAGCCGGTGTGAAGACCATAGTCATCAGCGAGGACAACCGCAAGGATGTCGAAGACATCAAGGAGATTTATGTGAAAGGCCTGGAATTCCATTATGTAAAGGACATTCAGGACGTAATATCATTCATCTTTGAACGTTAGGATAGAAAATAGCTGGAAAGAAGCTCTGCAAAGCGAGTTCGACAAGAACTACTTTGCAGAGCTTGTCGCCTTCCTGCACCGCGAGAAGGCGGAAGGCAAGATCATATACCCTCCGGGGAACCGGATTTTCAGGGCCTTCGAGCTCACCCCTCTGGACAAGGTCAAAGTGGTGATTCTGGGGCAGGACCCCTACCACGGACCGGGTCAGGCAATGGGTCTGTCCTTCTCCGTACCTGACGGAGTACCGGCTCCGCCATCGCTGAGGAACATTTTCAAGGAAGCCGAGCAGGATTTGGGAATACGGATGTCAGGAAGCCCAAACCTGGAGAATTGGGCAAGGCAGGGAGTGCTGCTTCTCAACGCAATCCTGACAGTGCGCGCAGGGCAGGCCGCTTCGCACAGCAGAATAGGATGGGAAGAGTTTACCGATGCCGTCATCAGGACAATCAGCGAGCGCTGCGAGGGAGTGGTATTCATGTTATGGGGCAATTTCGCAAGAAGCAAGGCCCCGCTGATTGACGGCAAACGCCACCTCATACTTGAGGCGGCGCATCCATCCCCTCTGGCAAGGGGTGCATTCTTCGGGAGCAGACCTTTTTCCCAGGCCAACAACTGGCTGCAGAGCCGTGGTCTTCAACCTATAGACTGGAGGCTCTAGAACAGGCTCGGAGGATTCTGGCCCATCTCTCCCAGCAATTTTTCCATAATTATCCTGCGCATCATAGGACCTTTTGCGCTAATTTTGTTGATACGGCAATACTCCTCAATCACAGAGAGTTCCCTCTGATTGAAATTGATGGTTTTGCGGTGGCAACGCTTCAGCGCAGCCCTTTCCTTTGCCAGGTACAAAGGGTCGATGGCGGGAGTGTTATTTTGCTTTGGCATAATCTGAATATGACTCGTAAATGGCAATCAGCTGCGAAAGGGAGTCCAGATCCAGGCGTCGGCCTTCGATTATTCCCTTCGGGCTGATGAAATACAACTTTGGGGTGGCTGTCACAGCGTACTTCTTCTGATAATCGGATTCCATTTCCGGGTCTGAAAGATGGACAACGGTGACATAAGGATTGGAGGAAGTGAAGTCACGCATGAAGTTCTGCCACTCCTCGGCATCTGACCCGGTGTATATGGCGAAGAGGGTAACCGGGAAGTTGATCTCATCGAAAAGATGAGGCAGCACAGGAGAGATGAGTTTGCACTTGCTGCAGGAGGTGTCGTAAAAATAAAGAACCGATACTATGCCGGCACGCGGCACGCGTGTGAGCTCTTCATTATTGGAGTACATCATCAGCACCGGAGCCTTCATTCCAAGCATGCTGCTGCGGTTGAACTCTGCGAACAGTTTCGCCTGAAAATCAATCCACTCGTCCGAAATCGTGATTTTCCCGCTGGCGAACCATTTGTCATAAAGATAAAGAGCCACCGCCTCCTCCCCCATCAGAGGAGGGTCCTGCATATAGTGTTGAAGAATTCTTGTGCCCACCCACTGACGCACCAGGGAATCCGTGCAGCTTTCGATGAGGAAGTCGCACTCCGCATACTTAACGGGAAGTTCTTCGAAGATCATTGCCGCATAGTACTTCTCTAGCAGGGAATCCAGAGGAGCCAGCTTGGTGGAGTCCAGCTGCTGTCCGAACATCTGCAGGGATACGAGCAGGACGGTAAGCGATATGATAATTCTCTTAAGCATTGAAATCAGGTAAAATTACGCCTTCCGGGACAAACATTGAGGTATCTCCGTGATGTCTGAGCAAATCCCGGACCGCACTGGAAGAAATGTGGGCGAATTCCTGTGCGGTAGGAATTATGATGGTTTCGATTTCGGGAGCAAGGCGGCGGTTTGCATCGGCAATGCTCCTTTCGGTCTCGAAGTCCAGCATATTGCGCACTCCTCGCACGATATGGCGTATGCCAAGGCGCCTGCACACATCTATGGTCAGTCCGTCATACTCTATTACCGACACCCCCGGGATCCCTTGCGTTGCCTGAAGGATGATGTCCCTTCTGGTGTCGTTGTCATAGAACCCCTTTTTGTCCTGGTTCACACCGATTGCAACTACGACTTCGTCAAACATGGAAAGCGCACGCCTGAGTATGTTCAGGTGTCCGGCAGTGAAGGGGTCGAACGATCCCGGAAAGAGGGCAATCCTTTTCATTTCTTGGTTATTGACTTGACTATCAGCAGGGCAAGCAGCATCAAACATACAAATGTACAAACTCTGCCGACAATATCACCGTAAGTGGCGAAGAAAGTTTTCTCCGAGCTGAGATTTACTTTGCTTTCAAGTACATCCGGAACCCACCAGCCGCTCTGGCTCACTACATCTCCCCTCTGGTTTATGAAACCGGAAATGCCGGTGTTGGCGCAGCGTGCCACGTCCCGGCGCAGCTCGATGGCGCGAAGCCGCGAATAGCTGAAGTGCTGCCTGTAACCCGGAGTGTCGCCCC
>CAKMNE010000099.1 GCA_927798505.1 uncultured Bacteroidales bacterium | reverse complement strand
CAGAGATAACATCCAGCCAATCAGACTCTGAAACAGAGATGTTACCTCCGGTACTATAACGTGTTTGACGCAAAGCGGTAAGGTCTGCACTGGCTTTGGAGTAGCTTCCCTTGCGACAGTAGGCCTCCGCCCTGATCAGATACTGCTCCGCAAGACGGAGTATCTTCGGCATGCTCACATGATAGACTTTGAGCGCAATCAGGGCCTGGTTTCCGAAATACTTGACAAGCAGAGGGCAACTCAGCTGATGGCTGTAACCCGTCTGTCCGCTTGCGAAGTAGCAGGAGTACCTTTGGTCACCGCTCTGGTAGAGGGAGAGCGCGGTCTGCGAAGGAACGAAGTCCGGATAGTAATAGTAGTAGTCGCGGGTGAAACCCAGAAAAACCGAACCTATAGCCGAACCGTAGGAGGTGGAGGTATAGCCGAGCTTGAAAATATTCTCGTAGGACGCGTCGTTGGTCCATAGGTACTGAAGCAGGGTCTGGCTACTGCTGTAGTTGGAGTGGCAATCGGCGAGACGGTAGGCTCCGCACTCTATTACCTTGGTGGAATGCGCTATTGCCTCGTCCCAGTCCTGCATATAGAGCGCTACCCTTGCCCAAAGCGCGTGCACCGCCCCGTTTTTGGCATAGACAGCGTCGTAGCCGTTGTCCTCAGGGTCGAGCAGCGCATCCGCCTTCGCGAGGTCGGAGAGCACCAGGGCATATGAATCCTCGAGGCTGGCGCGCTTGCTTGGCTTTTCGCCGAAATAGCTGGTTGCCAGCACCACACCTAGTTCGTCAGAGGCAGTCGCAGGCTCATAGGCCTTGCAGAAAAGCTTGATGAGCTCGCTGTAGGCCAGGGCCCTGCAGAAATAGGTCTCTCCCGTAAGGGCATCCAGCTGAAGAATCAGCTCGTCGTCGGTAAGGCTCTCCTTGAGCGGGCCGACCATGTCGAGATAGTAGTTGCACTGGCCGATTGCGTCGTAAAGGCCGGAATAGACCGCCTCTATGTCCATGTTGTCGGACCTGATGTCCCACTGCCAGAGGTTGACATAGGTATTGGAGTTTCCCTGCACGGCGTGCACGAGATCCGCCTGTATGTCCGGGCAGAGCACCAGCCTTCCGCTGTAGAGGCTGCCGCCCTTGAAGGTATTGTATATACCGTTGACTATCTGCTCGGCATCCGTAACGCTCTGCATTCCCTTGTCTATTGGAATATAGTCCCCCGGCATCTTGTCAAGGCAGGAGGAAAGCATCATGGATGCCGCAAGGATGAGTGTCGTTTTGAGTGTATTGTTCATCATTTTTCTTCCTTTTTAGAACGTGAGGTCAAGGCCGAGGGTGAACTGGCGGGACATAGGATACTGCGCAGCGTAGATATTGCTTACCCCCTCCGGGTCAAGGCCGCTGAAAGGAGTGAGAGTGAAGAGGTTCTGCGCCTGCGCGTAGATGCGCAGCTTAGGGAAGCTGTAGGCGATCATCAGGTTCTTCAGACGCAGGAAGGAGGCGTTTTCGAGCAGTCGGCTGTCGAACTCGGTGAAGACTCCGTGCCTCGGGATGTCAGTGATGTCTCCCGGCTCCTTCCACCTGTCGAGCAGCCTTCGGGACTGGTTGTAGGTGGCAAAGCGGCCGTTGGATTCATCGAAGTAACGGTCGTTGTTGACCATGTAGCGCTCCCCTACCCAGCTGAACTGGGCGCTGAGGCTGAGGCCCCTGTAGGAAACCATGGTTCCGAAACCACCCTGAAGAGGGGCGTTGCAGCTCTTGCCCAGCAGCACGCGGTCACTGTCACGCAGCTCGTTGGTCAGATTGCCGTCCTTGTCATACCAGAGGGCGTCTCCGTTGGCAGGGTTGACTCCGGCATAGCGGTTCATATAGAACTCTCCGAGAGGATGGCCCACGACGAGTTTGGTGTTGGTATTGGCGTTCTCATACTCGCTCACCCCGTTGTAGAGTTCGGTGATGCGGTTGAGATTGTAACCCATGTTGAAATTGAAGTTCCAGAGGAAATCCGCGCTGCGCACAAGGTCGGCGGAGACGTTGAGTTCCAGTCCGGTGTTAACCATCTTTCCCACATTCTCCCAGCGGTAGCCGTAGCCGTTGGACTGGGCATAGGAAAGCGGCACTGCCATAAGCATATCGGTGGTGTACTTGAAATAGTACTCCAAATCCACATTGAGACGGTTCCAGAATCCGGCGTGAAGTCCCAGATTGGTGGTCCAGCAGCTTTCCCAGCTGAGATTGTCGTTGCCCGGCTGGACAGGACGCATTGCGCTGTCGCCCATGTAATTGCCGTTGCTGCCAATCAGCTCCAGGTGTTCGTAGTTCGGGATGGAGGAGTTGCCGGCGGTTCCGGAGCTGAAGGAAAGCTGGGCATTGGACAGCCAGTCCCTCCAGTCGGAAGCGAAGTCCTCATTGCGCAGGTTCCACATGAAGCCCACCGCTCCGAATGTTCCCCAGCGGTTGTCCTTTCCGAAACGCGAAGAGCCGTCAGTGCGCAGAGAGGCTTCGAAATAGTATTTGTCGCAGTAGCTGTACTCTCCCCTGCCGAAGAAAGACACGCGGGCGTAGTCCGAGTCGGAATAGCTGGTCCAGGATGTGACCCTGGTTGCGAAGGCTATGTCGGTGAGGAAATCGTTGGTCTGACCCTTGCCGGTCACAGAGAATCCTTCAGCGTGGTAATCCTCCCCTTCCTGACCGAGCATAAAGGTGAAATCGTGCTGGGAGTCCAGGCTGAAACGGTAGGTCAAAGTGTTGGAAACCTGGAGATTGAGGGCATCGGAAGAAGACCTTGACGCAGTTCCCTCGCCCTGGTTTGGAAGATAGCTCGGGAAGGTCTGTCCAAAACCGGTGGTATGCGAAAAGTCGGCTGAAAGCTGAGAACGGAACACCAGGTTCTTAATGAACTCCACTTCCGCAAATCCCATTGCCAGAGCCTTGTATTTCTTGTACCTGGCAGGGTTGTTGGCTATCCATTCCAGCGGATTCTGACCCTGGCCCTTCCAGGAGCCGTCGTTGATGGAGGCAAGAGAGCCGTCTTCTTTGAAAGGATTCCAGTAAGGGAGCATGAAACGGGCTGCCGAGATAGGGGTTACGAGGGTGTAACTGCCTTCGTCAGCCTGCATGATGTTCTGATAGTTGAACATGGTGTTCACTCCCATTTTCACATTCTTGCCAATTCTCTGCTCGAGATTGCTGCGGAAAGAATAGCGCTCGAAGCCGGAAGACGGGGCAATACCGTTCTGATTGTAATAGGCTCCGGACACGAAATAATTCGTCTTGTCCGTTGCACCGGCCACCGAAAGCTCGTAGTTGTGAAGCAGGGCTGCATTGTTGTAGACCGCATCCAGCCAGTTCACATCGGTTTGGGAGAGTATGTCGTAATTCTGACCGGCGGACATTCCGGTTTCGATTTCATACTGAATGCGCTCGGCGGTGTTCATCAGGTCCCATTTGCCGTAGGCTATGGATGAGACTCCGGCCTGCGCCTTGAAGCTGACATTTGCCTTGTCGGTGTTGCGGCCGCGCTTGGTGGTGATGACAATCACACCGTTGGAGGCACGGGCTCCGTAAATGGAAGTGGAGGAGGCATCCTTGAGCACGGACATGCTCTCGATGTCGGACGGGTTGATGGTGTTGAAGTCCGATGCGGAGATGGCGACTCCGTCCAGAATGTAAAGAGGGGCCGTGCCGGAATTGATGGAGTTGGTGCCGCGGATTACCATGGTGGCGGAAGCGCTCGGCTCACCGGTTGATGAAAGCACGGTGAGTCCGGCAACCTGTCCCTGAAGGGCCTGATCGAAGGCCGGAGCCGGGGTGTTTTCTATCTTGTCAGCCTTTACGGTGGATACTGAACCGGCAACCGTTCCCTTCTTTCTCACTCCGTAGGCGATTACAACCGCATCCTCGAGTTTGAGGCTTTCGGTCTGCATTGCCACATTGAGTTCCAGGGACTCCGCATTCGGGATCAGATGCTTCTCATCTTCGAAGCCTATGCAAGAGAACAGGAGCTCGGTTCCGGGCTCTACCATAATCTCGTACTTTCCGTCGAGGTCGGTAATGACTCCGTTCCCTTGGGAATCCATTACACCGGCGCCGATGAGCGGCAAACCGTCATCCGCGGAACTGACTGTTCCGCTGACTCTAACATTTGTCTGTGCCTGGACGACAGAGCATACCGCCGTCAACAGCAGCACGACAAAACAATGCTTCAATCTTATCATCAATTATTGTATTATCAATAAATTGAGCAAATTTAGTCAAAATTATTGACAATACCCTAAAGCAGCTTATTCCTGTTCAAAACCAGGGCACCCCCCACGGCTTATCTCCTTCCTGTCATTCTTTTTCTATTACGGCTCGGAATTTGCATTGAACAGACCCGTTGGATTATAAATTGATTTTATGATTTCATTACGAGTCTCTTTAATCGGCACCATCTCCTTCTGCGCAGCCGCCTTTTTCGGCGCTTCCTGCCTGGCTTTTGACAACACCCCCTTGACGGGTGAATGGATTGAGTGTAACGGCAGATACATCCAGGGTTTCAAACTTTCAGCAAAGTCTCCTTCGAGCCGTAGCGGCATGGCAGAGTCAATTGGAACAAAAACACTGTGTTACAGCAACTGGGAAGTAAAGGGCGACAAGCTTATTCTTACCGGTCTGAGCATAGGGAACAGGACCTCCAGTGAGTTCAAGGATACTCTCAAGATTGGAGATATTCTGGTAAACCAGCGGGGGAATCTCCGTTACCACAAGATTCAGCATCTCAGCGGCACTGTTCGTTTTGCAGATGAGCAGCGCAGTTTCACTCCTTCCGCTGACACACCCTATGCAGGAAAACAATATTGGCTGATAGACCCTTCAGGGGAATTGCTTGCTGAGTTTGTTAATTCAGGAGAGCCTGTGTGGGAGAAAGAACTCAACTGTGACGCAATTTTTTGCGATGAATGGCAAAAGGCCGAATTTGCCAACAAGTATGACGGCACTCTGAAACTGATTTCTTTAAAATAAAAACTATCACTATGTTACCTAGCAGAAAAATTTACATGGGCATCACCGGAGCGGCTTTCGCAGCCCTCGGAATCATATGCATTCTCAGGCCGATGTCCACTCTCGTTTCCCTTGCATGGATTCTAGGGTTACTTACCCTCATATCCGGAATTGCAACACTTTTGAACTGGTTCAACCTCAAGGGCTATTTCCCGCAGAGCGGAAGCATACTGCTTTCATCAATTCTGCAAATCCTTCTGGGTCTCTTTTTCTTGAGACACGACCTGGCTTTTGCCACCATGCTGCCAATAATCTTTGCCGTTTTCCTCATCATCGAGGGAATCAACCTGGCCATCCGCTCCTTTGACTACAAGAAAATCGGGTTCAGGCTCTGGTGGCTCAATCTGAGTTTGGGAATCATTGCTGCCGTGCTCGGATTCATCTCTATCGGCACTCCAAGTTTTGGAGGAGCAGCACTCAGCACTATTCTCGGAATAGGCTTGATTATAGTAGGAGTTGTCTATTTCATCGCCCTTTGCTCAATCAACCGCTTTGAGAAACGCCTCAACGACAATCCTTGGGTTGACGACCAGTCCTTCTGATAATCTCTCTTAACAATACACTAACTAACCGCCCGGCAGCAGGTCCTTTCCTGTTGCCGGGCATTTT
>CAKMNE010000098.1 GCA_927798505.1 uncultured Bacteroidales bacterium | reverse complement strand
ACGACAAGGCCATAAGCGAGTACCCTTCAATGGGAGATGCCTATTTCAACCGCGGCCTGGTGCTCATTTTCCTCAGGGACAAGGAAAAGGGCTGCATAGACCTGTCCAGGGCCGGAGAACTGGGCGTCAAGGATGCCTACAGCGTTATCGGCAGGTACTGCAAGGAGGCCTTAGAATAGTGGGAATATATGAAAGAATTCTGGAAAGTAATCAAAAAATATGTCAGGCCCTATGTGGGCTACCTTGGAGGTTCGGTACTTCTGAACATACTCTCCGCAGTGTTCAATGTGTTTTCATTCTCGCTTCTGATTCCTATTCTGAAGATGCTCTTCGACACCTCCGGAGCTGCGTTCGATTTCATTCCCTGGAATCAGGTGAAGGACTTTTCGGACATCACAGGAAATGTATATTACTTTGTGGGACAATGGATTGAGGCATATGGGCACAGCCGTGTGCTGCTCGGCCTTTGCCTTGCTTTCTGTGCGATTACGGCCATAAAGACTTCCTGCTACTTCGGCTCATCCGCCGTGATGGTTCCAATCCGCACGGGTATAGTAAGGGACCTGAGAATGGAAATATACCGAAAGATTCTTTCCCTTCCGATAGGCTTTTTCTCCCAGGAGCGCAAGGGTGACATCATTGCCCGCATCAGCGGTGATGTGGGAGAGGTGGAGTCCTCCATCACCAGCACCCTTGACATGCTGATCAAAAACCCTATCCTGATTATCATCTACCTGACGGTACTGTGCTATATGTCCTGGCAGCTTACCCTGTTCACCCTGGTCTTCGCACCGGTGATGATATTCATTATGGGGCTTATAGGACGCAAATTGAAGGCCCGCTCGCTGGAAGCACAAAAGTTCTGGAGTGATACGATGTCGCAGGTGGAGGAAACCCTAGGAGGCCTGCGCATTATCAAGGCCTTCCTGGCAGAGAAGAAGATGGGAGATCGCTTCGACAAGGTTACGGGCGACATGAAGCGCAAGAACACCCTCGTGGGAGTGCGGCAGGCCAGCGCCCATCCGGTAAGCGAACTGCTCGGCAGCGTGATGATTGCCATTGTACTATGGTTCGGAGGTACCCTGATTATCGGCAAGAGCACCACCATAGACGCGCCGGCCTTCATAGCATATATGACCATACTCTACAGCATCATCCAGCCTATCAAAGACCTCTCCAAAGCGGCCTATTCCGTACCGAAGGGTCTTGCTTCAATGGAGAGGATAGACAAAATCCTGGATGCTGTCAATCCGCTGACGGAGCCGGCTCAACCGCTGGAACTCAAGGGTTTCGAAAAAGAGATTCGCTTCAGGGACGTGGACTTCAGCTATGACGGCAGCCGCAAGATTCTGGACGGCATCAATCTCAGCATAGGCAAGGGCAAGACCATAGCCATCGTAGGCTCGTCAGGAGCCGGAAAGTCCACCCTGGTGGACCTGATTCCACGTTTCTATGACGTATGCGCCGGCAGTGTTGAAATTGACGGCAAGGATGTGCGCAAGCTGCGGCTCGCGGACCTGCGCTCGCTCATTGGCAATGTGAACCAGGAGCCTATTCTGTTCAACGATACCATTTTCAACAATATCGCATTCGGAGTGGAGAATGCCACCCCGGAGCAGGTAGAGGAGGCGGCAAGGATTGCCAATGCCCACGATTTCATAATGGAGAAACCTCTGGGCTACCAGGAAAATATCGGAGACCGCGGCGCCAAGCTCTCGGGAGGACAAAGGCAGAGAATCTCAATAGCCCGCGCCATACTGAAGAACCCTCCGATACTCATTCTCGACGAGGCTACGGCTTCTCTTGATACCGAATCCGAAAGACTGGTGCAGGAGGCTCTGGACCGGCTTATGTCAACACGCACGACAATTGCCATAGCACACAGGCTCTCAACCGTCAAGAATGCAGACGAAATCATTGTTATGTCCGAGGGAAGGATAGTGGAGCGCGGCACCCACGACCAACTGATCGAACTGGGAGGGATATACAGAAAGCTATATGACATGCAGTCCCTCTAATAAGGCCCTCCTGTTCTGGAGATTGCTGATGCTGCTTTATCTCACAGCAGTGCTGTGGGTGTGCTTCAGCAAGCCCGACAGCCTGCCGACAGTGCAGCAGTGGAATTTGTTCATTCCATTTGACAAGTTCGTGCATTTCTGCCTTTTCCTCCCCTTCCCCATCGTGGCGTTTTTCTCCCTGAACCTGAAAAGAAAACCGACGCGAAGGTCAGCGCTGGCAATACTTGCCTTACTGCTATTGGGCTTTATGCTTGCAGGATTGACGGAATTTATTCAAGGGCTTACCGAGTACAGGGACAAGGATGTGATGGATTTTGTCGCGGATGCGGCAGGACTTATTGCAAGTTCCTGTCTTTTGGCTCTTTACCTTCTTTTTTCCGGAAAATCACAAACTCGTTCATACTGAAATTCAGCACTCCGGAGAAGCATAGGGCAACAAGGTTACAGATAACCGGATCCCACTTGAAGGCTACTGCTATACCATTCAGAATAAACATTTTGAGTATGAAAGCGGAAATGCAGGAGATGTTGTATTTCCAGAAATGGCCGAGAAAAACACCACTTTTCTGCCTGTTGATTCTATCCTTCCATACATAGAAGTACGCGGTAAGATAATTTACAAAAACCGCGCATTCGAAGGATATGCAAGGAGAAAGGATGTACTGCTCGAAATGGCTGTCCCCAAACACGAAATGGGTCAGACACCATAGGACAATGGTATCCGTAATCGTACCCAGAAGAGTGGTAAAACAGTATTTTGCTATCTTTGTGACTAAGCCTTTGATGTCCATTTCCAGACGCAAGTTTACAAAGATAGTATTTTTTTCTTTCCCGAGCGATTTATTATATTTGTGACCTTATGGACAAACTCGACGAAATACGCAAAAGGATCAATTCCCTTGACGCACAGATGGCTTCTCTCTTCGAGGAAAGAATGCTGCAGTGCCGTCAGGTGGCCCAGTTCAAACGCGAACACGCACTTTCAATCACAGACTCCGCAAGGGAGGCTGAAGTGATTGCGAAGAACTCATCCCTCATCAAGGACGATAGCATAAGAGAATACTATGCACGTTTCCAAAAGGGGCTGATGGACACTTCCAAGGCCTATCAAAGCAGGATTATGGAAGGCATGAGGGTGGCATATTGCGGAGTTCCCGGGGCTTTTGCCCACATAGCCGCAAAGCATATGTTCCCGGAAGCGGAACTGGTGCCTTTCAGCAATTTCGAGGATACCTACAGGAGCTGCGAGAACAATCTTACAGATTGCGCCGTGCTCCCCATAGAGAACAGTTTCGCAGGTGACGTGGCTAATGTTATGGATCTTATGTTTGCCGGGTCCCTGTATGTCAATCAGGTAGTGGAGATTGCTGCGGTGCAGAATCTGCTCGGCTGTGAAGGCACTACCCGCGAGAGCATCAGGGAGGTGGTGAGCCATCCGCAGGCCATAAGCCAATGCTCCGCCTTCATACGCAAAAACGGCTACTCGGTCAACGAATTTCCCAACACCGCCATGGCGGCAAGGTACGTAGCCGAAAAGAAGGATCCTTCCATCGCGGCGATAGCCAGTCTGGAATCGGCCGAACTCTTCGGACTCAAGCTTATAGAGCCTCATATCAACTCAAGTTCCACCAACACTACGAGGTTTGCCGCCTTTTCGCGCAGCCGCTGCACCGAGAATGCCAAGGCCAAGATGGGAAGGCATTTCATCCTTACCTTCACCGTCAAGAATGAAGCCGGTGCCCTTGCCAAGACGCTGAACATAATAGGTGCGCACGGGTTCAACATGTGCTCCCTGAAGAGCCGCCCTATGAAGGAGCTGATGTGGAACTATTATTTCTATATGGAGCTGGACGGCGATGTCCAGACCGAAGACGGACAGGATATGCTGCACGCCCTTGGAAGCGTGTGCGACCGCCTCAAGCTCGTTGGTTCCTTCACTTCGCAGAAGAATGGATAGGATTCTGATAGTCGGGCTGGGACTCATAGGAGGCTCCTATGCGGAAGGGCTTACTCGCGCAGGCTTCGAAGTGGGTGCGCTGACACGCAGCCGCTCGAGCATAGACTTCGCTCTGCAGAAGGGCATTATCAGCTGCGGCACTACCGAAATCGACCCGGAATGGCTGGGACGCTGGGATGTGGTGATATGCTCGCTCTATCCCCATGTTTTCAAGCAATGGGTGCGCGAGAACCAGCAGTGGCTGCGCAGCGGAGCGATAATCAGCGACGTTACGGGCGTGAAGGGCAGGATAGTACCTGAAATCCAGTCCATCCTGCGACCTGACCTGGAGTTCGTCCCTGCCCACCCTATGGCCGGACGCGAAGTCTATGGAGTGCAGAACGCCGACGCTTCCATCTTCCACGGCGCCAACTTCATCATCACTCCGACAGAGTGCAACAGCGAGCAGGCAATTGCCAGGATCGAAGGTCTTGCCCGGCATCTGGGATTCAGGAAAATCTCCCGCCTCAGCCCCGAGGCTCACGACGAGATGATAGGCTTCCTCTCACAGCTCACTCACTGCATCGCTGTTACCCTTATGGACTGCAAGGAATCCCACCATATGGTGGATTACACCGGAGACTCCTTTCGCGACCTTACCCGCATTGCCCGCATCAACGAGGATATGTGGACTGAGCTCTTCCTGGAGAACAAGGAGGAACTGCTCAGGCAGATGGACCTCTTTGCAGACAAGTTCAAGGAACTGCGTGACGCCCTTGAAATGGAGGACAGCGGAAAGATGAAGCAGATGATGCGCCTTTCCACCGAGAGGCGGTCTTATTTTGACAAATAGCAAAGCTTATGAATATGATTTTCAAGCGGAGGCTCCTTATCCCGCAGGAAGTGAAGGAGATGTACCCCATTTCTGAAGAAGGGGCTTTGGCCAAGAAAGAGAACGACCGCCAGATTGCCGATATCTTTGAGGGGAAGGATGACAGGCTGCTGCTGATTATCGGCCCCTGCTCCGCCGACCGCGGAGATGCCGTCATTGACTACATCACCCGCCTGCGCAAGGTGCAGGAGGAGGTGAAGGACCGCATCTTCATCATTCCGCGCATCTACACCAACAAGCCGCGCACCACGGGAGCCGGTTACAAGGGCATGCTGCACCAGCCGGACCCGCTCAACTCACCTGACATGCTCAAGGGCCTGATTTCCATACGCAAACTGCATATGAGGGCCATCAACGAGACGGGCTTCAGCTGCGCGGACGAAATGCTTTATCCGGAAAACCACAAATTCCTTTCTGATCTTCTATCCTATGTCGCCGTGGGCGCCCGCTCTGTGGAAAACCAGCAGCACAGGCTTACCGCCAGCGGCCTGGACGTGCCTGTGGGCATGAAGAATCCGACCGGAGGAGACCTCTCCGTAATGATGAATGCCATCAGGGCGGGACAGAGCAGCCATACCTTCATCTACCGCAACTGGGAGGTTGAGAGCAAGGGCAATATGCTCACCCACGCCATTCTGCGAGGCTTCGTGGATTCCAAGGGAGTGAACCATCCAAACTATCACTATGAGGATTTGGAGCATCTCTGCGCCCTGTATGCGGAGAGCGGGCTGCAGAATCCATCTCTTATCGTGGATACCAACCACTCCAACTCCGGCAAGAAGTACCTGGAGCAGGTGCGCATTGCCAAGGAGGTGATTCACAGCGCCAATCACAATGCCGACATACGCAAGCTCCTGAAGGGAATGATGATTGAATC
This sequence comes from uncultured Bacteroidales bacterium, assembly GCA_927798505.1. Taxonomy (GTDB): domain Bacteria; phylum Bacteroidota; class Bacteroidia; order Bacteroidales; family UBA932; genus Cryptobacteroides. The sequence goes on along the minus strand of CAKMNE010000098.1, from coordinate 24 downwards.
CTACATCGAGGACGGCTGCCAGAA
>CAKMNE010000097.1 GCA_927798505.1 uncultured Bacteroidales bacterium | reverse complement strand
CCCCGTCATACTCCGAACCTGCCATACCTGACGAGCTTCTTGCCTCGCTCACCACCAACACGATTTCGGCGCTTCTGAGCTTCTCAATGCTCCTCCCGATTCCCATCTTTTCAACCGGGTCATCCGACTCCCTTATGCCGGCGGTATCGATAAATCTGAACAGCATTCCGCCTATGACCGCGCATTCCTCGACCGTGTCCCTGGTGGTTCCGGCAAATTCAGATACTATCGCTCTCTCATCTCCCAAAAGCGCGTTAAGCAAGGTGCTTTTTCCGCTGTTCGGTTCTCCGACTATCGCTATCGGCACACCGCTTCTAATCGCGTTGCCTACTCTGAACGACCCTGCCAGAGCCTCGCATTTTGCAGCCGCCCCCTCAAGCAGCCCGCGCAGTCTCTCCCTGTCGGCAAATTCTACGTCCTCCTCGCTGAAGTCCAGTTCCAACTCGACCAGCGCAGAGAGTTCTACCAGTTGCTCCCGGACTTTTCCCAATTCGGCCGAATACCCTCCCTTCAGCTGGTTCATCGCTATCCTGTGCTGCGCTTCCGTCTGCGAAGCGATTACATCGGCTACCGCCTCCGCCTGCGCCAGGTCCATCTTTCCGGACAGGAATGCCCTACGGGAGAATTCTCCCGCCTCAGCGAGCCTGCATCCTGCCCTGCAGAGCGCGTCGAGAATGTGCTGGACTATGTATGCTGAAGCGTGGCAGTAGAGTTCAGCGCTGTCTTCGCCCGTGTACGAGGCGGGGGAGCGGAAAATAGCGACCAGTATGTCATCGAGTTCTCCGAACCTGCCGCGTTTCAGCGTGTAACCCTTTGCCTGGGAAGCGCATCCGTGCAGGAAGCTGACCTGTGAATCGATTATCTTGAATGTGTCCGGACCGCTGACCCTGACTATGGAAATTGCACCAGTTCCCGGCAGAGTCGCCGGGGCGCATATTGTATCGTTCAGATTCTCCATTTCGATAATAAAGATGGTAAGATTGGATTGGTTTTGGCGGAATGCCAAGATCAAACTGCCGAAGCGCTCTTGTATCCCGAATTGAGCGCAACCGGCAGGCCGCCCGAAAGCTGGGTCCTGAATCCTGCGAAGTGCAGACCCTTGACGCTCCTGCAGGTCGCAGGTACGCTTACAGGAAGCACTCCCTTCGGCCACATGCTCATCCAGGCGCCCCTGAAATTGCCGCAATAGCGTTCGTAGGTGAGGGGAGTGGCCAGGTCTATGACCTTAATCTTGTCCTTCAGCTGCGGCAGCTCATTTTCCAGTACCTTTATTACAAAATCCGCCACCTTTTCCTTGGCATCCTTGTAGTGACCCAGTTCCCTGGCCGACTTCCAGAAGTCATAGCTGTCGCCGAACAGAATGACTGTCAGAGCAGAACATCCCTCGGGGGCATATCCTGTCTCCGAAGCCCTGTAAATGCTGATCCAGAGCGATTTGTGCTCGGTCAGAGCAATGTTTGTAGGGTATTTTGTCTCAATTCTCAAACCAGAATGCAGTCCTTCCAGTTCCGACTCGACCCCAAGCGATAGGAACATACAGGTCTGTGGATTCTTAAATACGTGCAACTTCTTGATCCAGCGCTCTTTTAGCGGAGTCTCGAACATCGTGTCGAGAGCCCTCACAGTATCGGTCGTGACAATTACGTCATCTGCAGGGAACAGTTCGCCGTTGCACCGGACCCCGATAGCCCTGCCGTCCCTGACCAGCACCCGTTCAACCTTGCTGCGGTAGCTGATCTCGACTCCCAGGCTCTCTGCCCGCTCGAGCATATTCTGCACCATGGTGGTCGAACCGCCCTTGGGATAACCGCTGTCCCCGCCCAGGAAGGTCGCCATCGTGTAAACCAGCGAAATAGCGTTCTGCTCAGGGTCAACCATATTGTTTACCAGCCCGCGCAGATAAGGATTGCTGAACATAGACGTCAGTTCTCCCGAATTCTTTTTCAAAATCCCCGGCAGTTTCAATGCAAATACCGGCGTCCGGACAATCTTGAGCAGCAGCTCGCGGGCATTTCCCGGAGCACAGAAAAAGCTTATCGCCTGCCTGATTGTCCTGCAGAAGCGCTTCGTTGCCTTATTTTCGCTCGGGTCAAATTCCAGCATCTCCGCCTCAAGCTTATCGATGTCGCGCCAGAGATTCAGGCAGACCCCGTCCCTTCTGTAAACATAAACGGGGTCCTGGAAACTGATAGGGTTATTATCCTGCAGGGCTCCGACCTCCTTCCAGCGTCTGTAAATGCTTCCAATACGTGGGCTTGAGCCTACCAGCCAGTGCATTCCGCCTTCGAAATGGTAGCCCTTGCGGTTCCAGCTCACCGATACTCCTCCCGCATTGATACCCTGTTCAAAAACAACGACTCTGTGACCCTTTACAGCGCATCTGATTGCCGCGCTCAACCCGGCAACGCCTGCTCCTACTATTGCAATAGTTTTTATTTTACTCATTGTCCTACAGATGATTACAATTACTGCAACAAGTCCCGTCCGGACCCGCCGCCATCTACTTTATCCTGTACGGCGCATCTTCGTACAGCAGGAAACGCTTCGCCTTGCGTATCCATTTCTGTTCTTCCGTCTTGACGTGCTCCTGAACCACATCGAAGGAAAGACGTCCGCGGAGGAATTCTTCCACAACCGGGTCGGAGACCTTGACGAAGAGGTCGTCGTACATCTCAAATTCGCTGTAGCGGTCTGCGAAGTGCTTCATCAGCAGCAGGGTATGGAGGAAGGAGTGGTAGCGCGCGCCCGGCTGCAGCATGATCTGGTAGCCGTAGCAGCGCTGTCCGGCATAGCGGCCGAATGCAGGCGAGAAGCTGCAGGGACGCATCATCACCCCGGGAGGAGTCGGGAGGAATCGGATATCCTCGAGCTTGACGAAAGGTGCACCGAAGTATTCGTACGGACGGGAAGTGCCTATGGCCGGCGTGATGTTGGTGCCGTTCCAGAGCCCGCCTCCGGTGTACATCTCGCAACTGAACATTCCCGGCAGGTCCGAGGCCGGTGCTATTGTCCATGGCATCAGGTCCTTGCCGACGTCGGAACATCTCGCGGAGATGACGTGGAGAGGGAAGCGGGCATCGATCTGCTCGTAATAGAGAGCGCAGAGTTCGCCCAGAGTAAGTCCGTGTCTGTGAGCGACTTTCGGTACCCAGAGACCGGAATCCACCACTGGAATCGTGCCCTCGACCAGGCGTCCGGCCGGATTGATGTGGTCTATGATGTAGATGGCCGGTCCCTCGAAACTGCGTGCACGGGCGCTGAGAAGACGCAACACGTCCCTCGTGTAGTTGAAATATCGTGTGCCCACGTCCTGGATTTCCACTACAACGGCATCGAGAGAGTCAAGCTGTTCGGCATCGAAACTGATATGGCTGGTATCCGGAGTAAGTTCTCCTTCGCCCGGGGAGAATACCTGGGCGAGATTGCCTCTCTCCTTGAAGATGTCGTAGAGATAGCGTCCCTTTGCCGGATTCCAGCAGTTCTGTGTGCAGAAGCAGCCGACCTTGCCGTCAACCAGACCGCGGTCTAACTGTTCTTCAATCGGAGTTGTACGGAAACTGAACATAGTCCTCAGGCGGCGCTTTCTACAATGTCCTTTGCAATTGCAATCACTTCAGATGCAAGCGCCTCAGCTTCTTCGATGCTCTTTGCCTCGGAGTATATGCGTATGATAGGTTCTGTGTTTGAACGTCGCAGATGAACCCAGCTGCGGCTCTGCTCAAAGTCAATCTTCACGCCATCAACCGTGTTAATCCTTTCATTCCGGTAATGTTCCTTAACTGCCTCGAGAATACGCTCGATAACTGAACTGTCACTAAGGTCTATCCTATTCTTTGCGATGTAATACTGCGGCAGACTGGCCTTGTACTGGCTTACCGTGTATTTGCCATCTTTTGCCTTGAGCCTGTGGTGTGCCAGGTTTGAAAGGAAGAGAGCCACGCCTGTCATTGCGTCCCTGCCGTAATGCGATTCAGGGTAGATTACTCCTCCGTTGCCCTCGCCTCCGATCAGCGCTCCGACCTTGTGCATAAGGGTGGTCACGTTGACCTCGCCGACTGCAGCCGCGTGCCAGGTTCCACCGTGAGCCTCGGTAACGTCACGCAATGCCCGGCTCGAACTCAGGTTGGACACTGTGTGAAGGTCCTTGCGACCCTCGGCGACAGCCCTGTCCAGGAGGTAGTCCGCAACAGCCACCAGTGTGTTTTCCTCTACGAAAGCTTCTCCGTTTTCGCAGATGAATGCGAGTCTGTCAACGTCCGGGTCCACGCTGATTCCGAGGTCCGCAGCCTCGCTGACCACGCGCTCCGACAACTCCTTCAGGTTCGCTGGCAACGGCTCGGGATTGTGCGCAAAGTGACCGTTCACCTCGCCGTTGATCGTAATGCATTCCACGCCCAGACGCTCGAGCAGCCGCGGCATAATAATCCCGCCCACGGAGTTGATGCTGTCCAGGACCACCTTGAATCCCGCAGCCCTAACTGCATCAGCATCAACCGCTTCCAGTGCAAGTACGTCATCGATGTGCCTGTCGGTATAATCGGCGTCCTCGATATGCCCAAGCTCTTCCACAGGTGCAAAGTCAAATTCTTCCTGCCTTTCGGCCTCGGCCAGAATTTCGGCACCCTCGGCGGCGGAGAGGAATTCGCCATGCTCGTTGAGGAGTTTGAGCGCGTTCCACTGCCGCGGGTTGTGGCTGGCTGTTATGATGATGCCGCCGTCCGCGCCGGCATAGCGCACCGCAAGCTCGGTAGTCGGAGTGCTCGCAAATCCGCAGCGCACGACATCCACCCCGCAAGCGACGAGCGTACCGCAAACCAGCTGCTCGACCATTTCCCCGCTAATCCGCGCGTCACGCCCGACAACAACCCTGAACCGCCGCTTCTCCGCGGAATGGCAGTCCCGAGTCCCGCCGGCTGCACTTACGCTGTCGCAGCTTGGTGCACTTGCACTGTCGCAGCTTGCTGCACAGTGAGACAGGCGCCGCTTCAGACAAACGCAATAGGCGTAACAGAATCTGACAATATCGTTTGGAGTCAAGGCTTCTCCCGGACGGCCGCCTATCGTGCCCCTGATGCCTGAAATAGATTTTATAAGTGACATATTCTATCCGTAGTTTAAGATCTATATACGCAAATTTAGCAAAGAATATTGGACTATCCATCGAATATTGCTAAATTTGGCGGCTTTTTCCGGATGTACGTGAAAGGTTCGTTAATAAATTGAATTGATATGCAGTGGCTTTGGACAATACTCTTGCTGATAGGGTCAAATGTCTGTATGACGTTTGCCTGGTATGGACATCTCAAATTGCAAGAAATGCACATTTCGGACGGTTGGCCACTCATACTGGTCATACTGCTCTCCTGGGGCATAGCCTTTTTTGAATACTGCCTTCAGGTCCCTGCAAACAGGATAGGTTCAGACATCAACGGGGGCCCCTTCAACCTGATGCAACTCAAGATAATTCAGGAGGTGATATCCCTCACGGTATTTACGCTGTTTGTCACTTTGGTATTTAAGGGCGAAAGTCTCCACTGGAACCACCTTGCAGCATTTATCTGTATGATAGCAGCAGTTTTTTTTGTATTTTTGAAATAAAAAATTTGCAAATCAAAAAATAATCCTTACCTTTGCAATCCCAAACGCTGGGTTCGTATAACGGTTAGTACTCAAGATTCTCAATCTTGCAATAGGAGTTCGATTCTCCTACCCAGTACAAGCAGGAGGTCGACTAAAGGGTCGGCCTCTTCTTTGTTATGAGCGGAGCT
>CAKMNE010000096.1 GCA_927798505.1 uncultured Bacteroidales bacterium | reverse complement strand
CTACCTCACCGTAATTCCGTCGCAGAGAATTTTCCCACGGCTGGCGGTTGCGACCACCCTCACGTAGCGGGCTTTCAGGTCAAGACTGTCAGCCATAATTACATCTGTCCAGCAATCGTGCAGATTGTTCGGCCAGCCCTCGTAGGCAACTGTCTTCACAGACTTGAACTTGTGCCCGTCGTCCGAAACCTGCACTTCGAAGCTCTGCGGAATCACCACTCCGCCAGGGCGGTAGTCACAGAAATGGCAGGCCACCATAGACACGCTCTTCCTGCTTCCCAGGTCTATGGTCTGCACCATCTGTCCCTCGTAGGCGGTCCATCGCGCATCGCCAGGATCCTCTCCCGCGTGCTTGCCGTCGGCGATGAACTCCTCCAGCAGCTTCCAGCGGGCATCTCCGCCGAGCCATGACATGTAATTCTCATAGGCCTCGTTCGAAAGCACCGGCTGGCCCACAGGGTAAGGGGAGCCCGGCTTGTCGAAGGTCCCGCACACGGCAAAGCTGATGATGCGGTCCGCACCCGCCTGACTGGCCGCAACGATTTGCGAAAGGTAGCGTCCGAAGGCCGCCGGGATCAGGGCCGAGTACCAGTTGTTGGTTCCGCGGTCCCATGTGAAGGATTCCACGTTGACCCAGAACTCGATGCCGCATTCGCGATGGATCTCGCCCAGCAGCCGCAGGTGCTCGCGAAGGTTCTCCATAGGGAACTGCTCGCGCACGCATCCCACTTCGTCCTGATGCGCGATGATGTCCACGTTCAGGCGCTTTATCTGCTGCGCGAACTTCGGATTCGCGAAGTCGCCGCGGAAAATGCCGTAAGGGGAGATGAGCACCTTCGCGCCCGGAGTGAGCTCGCGCGCCCGCTCGGCAATCCTGTTCGCACCTTCCACCGCATGGTCGGGGAGATATGGTATGAAGCACCCCTCGACCGGTAGGTACCAGCCGTAGAAGGAAGGGCGGGAGCCGTAGAGAGCGGCCAGCTCTTCCATGATTTTGCGCTGAGTCTCAATGACATATGGGTCCGCCAGGTCGTCGAGCTGGTTCCTCGCCCAGCCGGTGGACACCATCACGTGCATCCCCAGCTCGTCGGCCGTGTCCATAATCGCGTCGATGGGGCTCTTGCGCCCTTCCGGGTAGGCCCAAGGCATGAAGGAGCTTGGGTATATGGCCTTGCCTTCGTTGGCTACCGCCATGAATACCAGGTAGTCTATGCCCATCTCGTGCATTTCCCTTACCTTGGTTTCCCAAAGCAGCGGGTCAGTCTGGTCCACATTGCGCTGGTTGGTGAAGTTGTTCCTCTCATCCTGCCAGAAGAAGTTCATGAATGTGCCGGTAACGGGCTTTATCTCTGCCCGGATTTCGCCCGGGATGAACAGTCCTGCCAACAAAGCGGCAGCAAGAAAATATTTCAGTTTCATTGTGGTTATCGTTTGGTTACAAAATTAGGTAAAACCGACAATAATTACTAACTTTGGGTCCACTTAGAATCAAGAGTAAATTACAAATTACTATACTTATGAATATCAAAAGATTTTTCTTTGCATTCGCAGCAGCTGCTGCCGCAATTTTCGCAAGTTCTTGCGAGCAGAACCTGACTCCGGGAGGAGACGGAAAGATTTCCGTTGCCCAGACCGAGCTTTCTTTTGAAATTGATGGAGGCTCCAAGACCGTTACTCTCCACGCCGGAATGGATTGGGAACTTCAGGGTTACGATGACGAAGTGAAACAGTGGCTTTCCATCAATCCTGCAAGCGGAAAGGCTTCCGACCAGGATGTTACCGTAACCTTCACAGCACTTGCAAACGAAGGCGGCAACCGCAGTGCGAGCATTACCTTCTACGGAAACGTGCTCCAGAAGGCAACGCTTACTGTAAATCAGCTTGGTCCTAAGGGAGATGCAGTAGAAAGCATCACAATTGCCGAGTTCCTTGAGCTCAAGGATACCCAAAACGAAAAAGTTATCTGCGGAACAGTTACCGAAAAGGCTACAGCTGAAAAGTATTGGGGAGTTGTGCTTCAGGACGAGACTGGTACCCTCAGTTGCCCGTTCCCTTCAAACTGGGATGAGTACAAGGATCAGATTGCAGTTGGTAAGAAAGTTACCATCAAGGGTGTTTACAACTACTACGAGAACAAGAAGCAGGATCAGATGAAGAATGGTGAAATCCTCAGAGTTGAGGATGGAGATCCGCTTCCTCCAGTTGAGGGTGAGATTTACGTCGAGAGCTTCAACGGAAGTTTCGGCGAGTGGACCATCGAAGACAAGAGCAATCCTGATGCAATCACTATTTGGGTTGAAAAGCCTGATTATGCCTGCATTATGGCATCCGCTTATGTTAATGAAACCAACCACGATTCTGAGAGCTGGATTATCTCTCCTGTGATTGACCTTTCTGAAGAGTCCAGTGCATATCTCGAGTACGAGCAGGCTGTCAACTTTTTCTCATCACTTGATGTTGCCAAGGAGCAGGCTGTGCCTATGATTCGCGTCGAAGGTGGTGATTGGACTGCACTCACTGTCCCTACCTGGCCTGTATCCCTGAGCTGGTCTTTCCGCAACACCGGAAGCATTGACATCTGCTCTTATGCAGGCAAGAAGGTTCAGCTTGCATTCAAGTATGTCAGCACCTCTGCAAAGTCCGGCAGCTGGGAGATCAAGAATGTGAAGATTACCGAGGGTGCACAGGCAGGCCCAATCGAGGACAAGGACTTCAAGGCTGATATTACCTGGGTTATCAATGATGTCAAGGACAGCTTTGCTGAGGCTACCCGCGAGGGCTACAACAACGGTTTCTCCGGCACCAAGGACGGCATCACCGTCAGCTTCTTCTGCACAAACAACACCCCTGCCGTTGCTCCTACAGACCTTCTCAAACTCTACAAGACTCACGTGCTGTTCATCGATTCAGAGAAGACCCTCAAGGCTGTCCGTTTCACCTGCGCTGATGCCAAGTATTGTCTGGACCTCACAGCAGTCGAGCCTACAGATATCAAGTTTACCCTCGATAATGCTGCTCTCACCATCAAGGCGGAGGCAGAGTCGACTCACTACGGCGTACAGGCAAATGCCGGACAGGTGCGCTTTACAATGATTGAATTTGACTTTGTTGACTAATATCAGAACACTAATCGGAAAGGTGGCACTGCTTCTTGTGGTGCTGCCTTTTATGCCTTCATGCACCCAGGTTAATGTCAATATCGGCCCGGAGCCGCAGGTTGAGCTGAAACTTGAAGTGCCTAACAGTAGGCTTGGCAAAGCTGCCGGAAGTCAATTTGTCTATGTGTCTGCAAGTGCGGACTGGGAGTTGTCCGTTGTTTATGAAGGTGAGGCCGAAGGGTGGATTTCCCTCAGCCCGTCTTCCGGTAACGCCTGTGAGGGTCAGGGCATACTCTTCAAATGGGAATCCAACAGCTCCCAGGAGCTCAGAGCAGCCCAATTGGTCCTCATATGCGAAGACGCAACAGCAACCGCAAAAATCAATCAGGCGGGCACCGGTGGCAGTTCTGCCGGCTCAGAGATTAAGTCAGACCCTGTTCCCGGATGGCTTGAACTTCCTGCAATAGATGATGAAAACCTGTATTTCATAACCCACGATATGACTGTCGGTACCACATACTCCGGCAGGAATTATTCCATTTACTACGACGCAGACAACCTTATCTCAAGATGGGTGGCATATCCTCTCAACAAGGGCCTGATTTCTTCCGGCTCCCGCACTGATGCCTGGGGATTCGACCCTAAGATTCCGGCAGACAAGCAGCCTGCCCTGTTCAGCGGATTCCGCAACGCCAGCGACGGGCGCCGCTACGACCGCGGGCATCAGCTTCCGTCGGCAGACCGCTTGCAGAAGGAAGCCAATGAAGCTACTTTCTACGGCACCAACATGACTCCGCAACTTTCAGATCTCAATCAGAAATGCTGGGCAAGTCTGGAGAGCGCTGTGCGCAGCTGGAGCTACAGTTTCGACACGCTCTATGTTGTGACAGGTGCGGATGTACGTGGGGCAAGGGATTATTGCACAGACAATTACGGCAGGAAAGTCACCATTCCTACAGGCTACTACAAAGTCCTCCTCGGCTACAAAAAGGGAGGCCAGTTCGCCGGAATGGCTTCAACCGGAGGCTATACAGGAATAGCTTTCTATTTTGATCACAAGAGTTACACCGACAGCCGTGAAACCATAATGGGACAGGCTATGAGCATTGACGCACTTGAGGATGATTTGGAGATTGATTTCTTTGTGAATCTTCCGTCCAAGATAGGAGCTACTTTTGCCGCTAAAGTGGAATCCACCGTTGACAATTGGTGGTATAAAAAATAATTATGAAAAGATTACTAACACTCATTCTCGCTTTTGCTCTTGCAGTCTTTGGAGTACATGCCCAGAGTAAGTATGTTGTAGGCTTCTACAACCTCGAGAATCTCTTCGACACTTATGACGATCCTGCCCACAATGATGAGGAATACCTTCCTGACGGGGCAAACAAGTGGACCGAAGAAAAATACAACAAGAAGCTCAAAAACATGGCACGCGTTATCCGTGCCATGCACGACGAGAACAAGTGCTGGCATGCCATCCTTGGAGTCAGCGAAATCGAGAACCGCCTCGTCCTTGAGGACCTGGTAAGCCAGGAGAGCATCATTGACGCCAACTACCAGATTGTCCACTATGACGGACCGGACAGGCGAGGCGTGGATGTGGCTCTGCTTTACCATCCGGCTTATTTCACCTATCTGGACTCTGAGAGCATTCCTTTTGACTTCAAGGATACTGAGGTGGAGATTACTCTTTCGGAAGAGGAGCAGGATTATTTCCGTACCCGCGATGTCCTCATGGTTCGCGGCACTATGAATGACGAAATGTTCGCCTTCTATGTGTGCCACCTTCCATCCCGCATTGGCGGAAAAGGACAGGACCTTCGCAGCCGCGGTGCCGAAATCATCTACAAGCACTCGCAGAAACTCGAGCAGGAGTTCCCGGGAATCAAGATTGTGGTGATGGGAGATATGAACGACAACCCGACCGATGACAGTCAGGCAGTCTGGCTGCACGGTAAGGAGCACATAGAGGATGTTCAGCCAGGCGATTTCTTCGATCCTTACACCTCTATGCTGAAGGCAGGCTACGGTTCTCTTGCCTACAGGGGGGAGTGGAATATCTACGACATTGAGCAGGTCAACTACAACCTCGCAGTTGCACCTCAGGGAGGACTGCGTATCCGCAAGATTGTGAAGAACAAGTACTACGGGCGCATTTTCAACCCTCCTTTCCTCACTAATCAGAGCGGCCAGTACAAAGGAACTCCGTTCCGCACTTTCTCCGGTGGTGCCTTCATCGGTGGCTACTCGGACCATTATCCGACATACATCGTTTTAACAAAGTAAATCAATATGAAAAGACTTATAATCCTTATTGCGTCACTTTGCGCATCCGTCTTGATGTTCGCACAGGACCCTACCGGAGGAATTACCGGAAAGGTGGTCAACCGCCAGGGCAGGACTCCTGTCGAGGGTGCAGAAGTGACTGTACTTAAGGCCTCAGTTGCTATGGATGCCGTGGAGTCCGGCAAAGATGGTTCATTCCTATTCGAAGGGCTTGAAGATGGCAGCTACCAGCTTCGCGTCAATGCGGAAGGCTTCCTCCAGCAGGATATCTTCGTCAAGGTCGAGAAAGGCTTCGTGCGTGACATTATGTTTGTCACAATGACCGCTGTCACTACTCTTGACACGACACTCGACGATTCTTCTTTTGCTGAGCAGGACCTCCTCGATACCGGATACTCGGATTCGCCGACCATCCTTTTCGATGCCAACGACCCGTTCACCAATGTGGTAGGCTACGGCTTCAGTTCCATACGCTACAAGAACC
>CAKMNE010000095.1 GCA_927798505.1 uncultured Bacteroidales bacterium | reverse complement strand
TCTTGACTACCATCAGCTTGTCCCCGCGCAGCAGGCGCTCCTCCTTGAACTGGACGGTGGAGCGTATGCCGAGGTTGTAGCGTATTGCCTTTTTGTTGGAGCGGCAGAGCACTATGGTTTCGTCCTCCCCGTAAGTATCGTAGGCAGAGCCGATTACATCTATGAGCTGCTCTCCGCTCACCCTTTCCAAGTCGTCGCAGCCGCGCAGGTCAATCTTCAGGGTGCCGGCGAAAAGGTCGCTTCGGATGGCGGTGGCGTTGCGCAGAATCCCGGAGCTTTCGGCCTGCCTTACCACAGTCGAGAGCTCTTCGAACATCACCCCTCCGTAGGCGGAGATATAGCCCCGCGCAAGGGCCGGGCTTTCGTCCATGCCCACAGGAGGCAGCTGGGCGCTGTCCCCGACCAGCACCAGGCGGCAGTCGTCGCCTGCGCGCACATAGCTTATGAGGTCGTCCAGCAGATTGCCGGAGCCGAAGATGGACGAGCTGTTCTCGGGCAGGGCGTCAATGCCTATGAGCGAGGCCTCATCCACGACGAAGAGAGTGCTGCGCGACTTGTTCGGGTTGAGCGTGAAATGGCCCACGCCCTCGCTGGAGACGCTTTTCTGACGGTATATGCATTTGTGTATGGTCTGGGCCGGGGCTCCGGCAAAGGAGCTCAGCACCTTTGCGGCGCGGCCGGTCGGGGCGAGCAGCACGGAAGCGATGTCGTAGTCCTTCAGGGAGTTTATGACGGCGGCCAGGGCCGAGGTCTTGCCCGTTCCGGCATATCCGTTGACTACCAGGATGTCGGCGTCATCTCCGGCAAGGAATTCCCCCATTGTATGGAAAAGCCTTGCCTGGCAAGCTGTGGGCTCGTAGCCGAACTTGCTCAGAAAACCGTTTTCGAAGAATGCCGCCCTGTCCATCGCTATTCAGACTTGGCTCCTGCCTTGAGGGCTGTGATGCGGCGGCGCAGCTGGTCATTGTCCTCGGACAGGGAGCGTATGCCGTCGTTGATTTGCTTCAGTTGGTCATCCCCCTCGAAGTCCACGGTGTATTTGCGGTTCTGGGTGGAATGCAACTTGAGTGCCGCGGCTATTCTGTTGAGCGGTCTGACATAGTAGAACTGCAGGAAGAACAGCAGCATCAGCACAAGCACAAGTCCCACTCCGGCAGTCACTATTCCCGGCATTATGCTCCGGTAGTAGCCGCTGTCAAAGTCTTCGGACTTGTTGTTGAGTTTCTCGTATATGGCCTGGGAGAGCAGGTCTATGGAGCGCCTGAGCCTCTGGTAGCGGGGCTGCAGACGGTCGAAGTACCACTCGCGGGTGTCTATGAAATCTGAAGAATAGACCTCCTTGAACTCCAGGGAAGTGAGCATGTAGGCGGCGAATGAATACTCAACCGAGTCGGCAAGGGCAAGGGTGGAGCTGTTGCTTTCCTTGAGGGCGGAACGAAGCCTGTCACATTTTTCCAGGAAAGAGTCCGCATCGAAGTCCGGAAGAGCGCTGCCGACGGCTCCGTCGCTGCCGGGTTCGTTGCTCGGTTCGTTTCCGATCAGTGCGAGTATGTCCAGGTTGTATTCGTTGGCCACGTCGGACAGCTGCCTTGCCACATTGATGCTGTTGATGTCTTTGGAAATGCCTTCCGAGACATAACGGCTCATCTTGGTGTACTCCATTACCGTAATTATGCTCGAAAGCAGCAGGACTGTCGCAATAGCACCGAGGCTGAGGGAGAGCTTGAGGCTCATTCCCATCTTAAGCTCAATTTTGTTATTTTTCGCTTTCGCGGACGCCATTTTTAAATTTTTTGAAGAAATTTATAAAATACCCTCAAATATACGAAATGTTTTTAATAAATTTGTGAGGATTACTATAATGGAATGAATATGACTAAGCTGAAGCCCATAGAAAAAGACATCCTCAGGCTTTGCATAGAAAACGATACCTACAGCATCGCAGATTTCAGCAAGAGCCTCAACATCAGCGTCCCTACCATTACCAAGACGATAATGGATATGATGGACCGCGGCCTTATCGAAGATGAGGGCAAGGTGGACTGCACCAAGGGCGGAAGGCGTCCCAATATATACGGACTCAACCCGAAGGCCGGATATTTTGTCGGCGTGGATATCTCCAGGCAGCACTTTCACCTCGCTCTGTGCAATTTCAAGGGACAGCTGATTTCCTTCATTCCCGAGATTCCTTTCGTGCTTGAAGCCAATGCGGATTCCTTCAAGAAGATCTGCCAGTGCGTCAAGGATGAGGTGTACAAGCTCGGAGTGGGCTGGGAGGAAGTGCTGGGAGTGGGCGTGAGCCTGTCCGGACGCGTGAACCCGGAAAAGGGCTATTCGCTGACCTATTTCGTCAGCGACGACATCCCTATGCGCAAGCTCTTCGAACAGCAGCTCGAAGTGCCGGTCAATATAGAGAACGACTCCAGGGCCATGACCTACGGGGAGTATATGCATATGGGCAAGTCCGCGGACAAGAATATGATTTTCATCAACCTGAGCTGGGGCCTGGGCATGGGAATGATACTCGGAGGGGAGCTGTACTACGGAAAGTCGGGCTTCTCCGGGGAAATCGGCCACTTCCCCGTTCTGGACAACAACCTCATCTGCCGCTGCGGCAAGGTGGGCTGCCTGGAAACGGGGGCTTCGGGAAGCGCCCTGCACAGGATGATACTCGAGAAGATAGCTTCCGGACGCAAGTCTTCGCTTGCAAAAATCTATGCCCAGAAGGGGGAAATCCACCTCAACGACATTCTGGATGCGGTGAAGAATGAGGATGTGCTCGCAATAGAGTGCATAGAGACCGTGGGCACCACCCTCGGGCAGGGCCTTGCCGGTGTCATCAATATCTTCAACCCCGGACTGGTGGTGATTGGAGGAAGGCTCATCGTGGGCAAGGACTACCTTATGCTGCCTATCAAGACGGCGGTGAACAGGTACTCCCTTTCCAAGGTAAGTTCGGATACCCGTTTTATGTTCTCAGAACTGGGGCTCAAGGCCGCGGGCATAGGCGATTGCCTGCTGAGCCGCTCGAAACTCCTGGGAATCTAATTATTCAAGACCATGAAAAGATTGCTTATCAGTATGGCAGCCGCCCTTGTATGTATCTCAGCGGCCGCCCGCCTCAGCGTGAAGGAACCTTGCAGCGACGGTATGGTGCTCCAGCAGCAGAGCTCCGCCCTTGTGTGGGGGCACAGCTCGCCCGGAGCGAAAATCAGCGTGAAGGCCTCCTGGGACGGCATATCCGTCAAGGTCACGGCCGACAGCACCGGCACCTGGAGGGCCCGCGTGCAGACGCCGGAGGCATCATATAACCCATGGACAATAGAGGTGAGGGGCGAGGGGGAGCGCATGCTGATCCGGGACGTACTGGTGGGCGAAGTATGGCTCGCAAGCGGACAGTCCAATATGGAGATGCCGCTGAACGGCTTCTGGGGCTGCCCGGTGGAAGGCTCGGACGAGGCCATTGCAACCAGCGGGAGGCTCGCCGGGAAGCTGCGCATGTACACGGTCAAAGTGACTGAGTCAGAGGAGATTCTGAGCGATGTGGCCGATGGCTCAGGATGGCAGGACCCGCTGCCGGAGAATGTCCGCTGGATGAGCGCTACCGCCTTTTTCTTCGCCCGCAGGCTGCAGGAAGTGCTGGATGTGCCGGTAGGCATACTTTCCTTCGCGCGGGGCGGCTCGAGGGTGGAGAGCTGGCTGCCGAAGAGCATGCTGGAAGCCTATGGCGACGAGGATCTGTCGCCCGAGGCAATTGCGGCCATGCAATGGGGCAAGCCGTATATGATGTACCACGGCATGCAGCATCCGGTTCAGGGCTATACGGCGAAGGGCTTCATATGGTACCAGGGCTGCTCCAACGTGGGCTATCACGAGAACTTCGTGCAGAGAATGAGCGATATGGTGGCCCTGTGGAGGAAGGACTGGGGGGATGACGACAATTCGATGCCTTTCTATCAGGTGGAAATCGCTCCTTACGACTATTCCGGAGGGATTTCTTCGGCTGGCGAGACTTCTTCGGCTGGCGGGGCTTCCTCGGTTGGCGTCGCATGCCTGCTGAGGGCCGCACAGAGGCAGAGTGCCAAGCTGATTCCGAACTCCGCCATTGTGACTACGGACGACCTTGTGAAAGCCTGGGAGTATGACAATATCCACCCTTGTACGAAGGAACCCGTGGGCAACAGGCTTGCCGCCCTCGCCCTGAACCGCGACTACGGCATTACGGGCATAAGCATCAATTACCCCGAGGCTCAGAGAGCGGTGATGCAGCAGGACTCTCTGGTGAAGGTGATTATGAGCGGGGCACCGAACGGATTCGACAGAACCCATATGATAGAGGGCCTGGAGGTGGTGGATGCCGCCGGCAAGGTCCACAGGATTACGGACATCACCCACGACTGGCAAGGGAATTTCCTTGTGGATGTCAAAGCAATAACGGACCCTCGTGAGGTCCGCTACTGCTGGGGAGATTTCATTCCGGGCAATCTCCACAATGTCGAGGCCAACCCGGCAGCCCCTTTCTGCTGTCCTATAGAATACTAGTTCTCAGGCTTGTATGAATCCTTGAGCGTTACGGTTCTGTTGAATACCGGATGCTCAGGGGTGCTGTCGGAATCCTTGACATAGTAGCCTACACGCTCGAACTGCACTGCTATGCCTGACTCGTCCTCGAGAAGGGCCGGTTCGGCATATCCCTTGACAACCACGAGGCTCTCAGGGTTGAGGAAGTCCTTGTAGTCCTTGTCCTCAGGCACCTGGCTCATGTCTGCAAGGGTGAAGAGGCGGTCGTATTTGCGAATCTCCAGTTCTTTTGCGTAAGCAGTTGATACCCAGTGGATTGTACCCTTGACTGAACGCCGCTCTCCGGTTCCCGGACGTGTGCTAGGGTCGTAGGTGCACTTGAGTTCCACAACGCGTCCGCTGTCGTCCTTTACCACCTCGTTGCACTTGATGATGTAGGTGTATTTGAGACGCACTTCCCCGTCAGGCTTGAGGCGGAAGAATTTCTTCGGAGCATCCTCCATGAAGTCAGCCCTGTCGATGAGCAGTTCTCCGGTGAACGGAACTTTACGGGTGGCACCCTCCGGTTCAGCCGGATTGAGAGGACAGTCGTACCATTCCACCTGTCCTTCAGGCCAGTTGGTGAGGGTGACCTTGATCGGATCGTCCACTACCATATACCTGTTTGAACGGGCGTTGAGGTCCTGGCGCACACACCATTCGAGCAGCTGCAGGTCGATGAGCTGGTCGCGCTTGGTGACTCCGATTTTGTCGCAGAACATTTTCAGGGATTCTGCGGTGTAGCCACGGCGCCTTACTCCGCAGAGTGTAGGCATACGAGGGTCATCCCATCCTGAAACCAGACCCATCTGCACCAGTTCCAGGAGCTTGCGCTTGGACATCAGGGTGTAGGTGAGGTTGAGTCTTGCGAACTCGTACTGATGTGAAGGGAAGATGCCCAGAGTCTGGATGAACCAGTCGTAGAGCGGACGGTGCACGTCGAACTCGAGGGTGCATATGGAGTGGGTGATGTGCTCTATGGAGTCGCACTGGCCGTGGGTGTAGTCGTACATAGGATAAATGCACCATTTGTCACCCGTGCGGTGGTGGTGTGCGTGCTTGATTCGGTAAAGAAGCGGATCGCGGAACATCATGTTCGGGTGCGCCATGTCGATTTTCGCGCGGAGCACCTTTTCACCGTCGGCGTATTTGCCTGCCTTCATTTCCCTGAACAGACGAAGGTTCTCCTCTACGCTGCGGTTGCGGTACGGGCTTTCTATGCCTGGCTTGTCCACGGTTCCGCGGTGGGCGGAGATTTCCTCCTGGGTTTCGTCATCGACATAGGCGAGGCCGCGCTTGATCAGGTCTTCGGCCCACTCGTAGAGCTGGTCGAAATAGTCTGAGGC
>CAKMNE010000094.1 GCA_927798505.1 uncultured Bacteroidales bacterium | reverse complement strand
CACCACTTCCATCTGACCGGAAGGTACGAGGTCAGCTAAGGGGCCAACATTGAACATTGAAATCCTGACTCCGTCCCGGCCAGACTGTGAAATGCTCCCCAGACGCTTAATCTGTTTTTTCAACATCTCGGTAACAGACAGAAATGTCTCATCGTTCAGCCTGATGTAATTGCCTGTCATATTGCCTGTTGAAATCAGCTCGAGCAATTTGTCAAGGGAAATCTTGCCTTCTGTGCCATAGGAAATTTCGCCCTCGACCTCAAACCAGTTTTCCTTTGAAGAGGAATGGCTGGATATGGAGGTGCTTGCAACCGGTGCAACCTTGATTTTTTTGTTTTCCGGCCATTCCATAGCGTATCCTTCTTCCTGCTGTTGCATCCATTCAGTCAACTTCAGCATCCCTTCCGGTTCCAGAAGCATATCGTCCTGAACTGTATTTGAACCGAGTTCGTCACCGAAAAAATCTCCCAATTTCTCAAGCAGCTGCTTTTCTTTCGAAAGTTTCCTTTTTACCTGGAACCTCTGCCCGTCAGCCTCATCATATATGTTGCGGTCGCCATTGCCCGGGAAAAACGTCAGCTGACCGTTTTTGAGTGGCTTGGTATGCAGCTGCAGTTTGTAATTGCCCTGTTCCGGAGTGATGCGCAGGTGTATGGTGGAGTCTCCATCAACTGTTTCAAGGGATGAGCCGCCTTCAATCAGGTCAGAATGAATTTCTATATATGCCGACACTGAATTCAGCATTTCCTTCAACCTTGTTTCGGCCTCCAGAGGCAGGACGGGCAGTGAGAAAAGCGCACCAAGAATCTCGTATTGTGTTGGAGTTACGCTGATTACAGTCATTGTGTATTTTTTCTTGTCCCAGCGCAATGTTGTCATAAACTTGGAACTGTGGTACTTTTTCGAAAAGTTTGAAGAAACCTCAATCCCTTGCGTTTGCTTGACTATGGTCAGATAGGGTTGTTCTTCTCTAACAGTCACTGTGTTGTATGGGGCAAAACTGCCATAGAGCACCCTATCTGTCCCTATGAGATGGGGTAATGCTTCCTGGCTGCGAATTTGTCCGCCCCAGAAACTGCGGACTGCTGTCCTTGCCACCTTTTTGTCCGTTTCGTCCATCTCGGGCAGTTTCGAGTTCAGAAAATCCTGCAGTGACGCTTTTTTCCCTGCGCCCCAGCTCCCGTTTTTGAGTATTGACTGCGTTCTCACCTCCAATTCGCTGCAATCGGGAGACAAAATATATCCTATCCTTACGCTGCGGCTATCCTCGTTCCCACTTATAGCACCGGCTTTGTTGAGCACTGTTCCCAAACTGTCCAGAACAGACTCCCATTTTTCCTTTTTGTAAATTGAAGCAATTATGGGACTGCCACCGAAGAGTTGCTCAAGTCTCTGTTTCTCATTGGAAGGGAGTTCTATGTAGGGAGAAATTTCGTATCGGAGTATGGCATATTGCGGGATAATGCCATCCGGAATCTTTGTTCCGTAATATCCGCACATAATTGCTCCAAAATCACGTATTATCTGAAACTTCCTTGACTCCGTCATTGTTTCGAACTCCCAGGAATATCGTGTGATGTCCATCGGTTTTCCAAGATACCTGGCTGCAAAATAGGCGGGCATCAGCAGCGGATTCCCAAAGACCGGCTTTTTCCTGGAAAACTGCTCTATTTTCTCCAAACTCTTCTCCGTATTGGATTTGAGATACGACAAAATGAGATAGAATGCAACTATCGGATGCGTAAAGATGTTCTTGTCTTTGAAAAGCCGGTTTCTCCGTTTCAGCGCTTCGGAGAATATGTTTGAGGCAGATTCGTATCTCCCGCCATAAAGCTCGAGAATCGCTTGAGCTGCAAGGTATTGATAATCAGCATTAATTCCCTTTGGTAACGGCCTGAGTTCACCCGTGCTGAGAAATCTTTC
Organism: uncultured Bacteroidales bacterium; assembly: GCA_927798505.1. Taxonomy (GTDB): domain Bacteria; phylum Bacteroidota; class Bacteroidia; order Bacteroidales; family UBA932; genus Cryptobacteroides. The sequence continues at coordinate 3,990 of CAKMNE010000094.1, read as the reverse complement.
CATATATATCCGGTTTAGCAGCATTCCCTTGTCCATCTCCAGTCCGAATCGGAATTCCCGGACAAGATTTTCCATCCGGTTAAGGAAGTCCCCATTCCCGTCGATGTCGTCATAGAGGTTCTTATTCAGACACATAGTTATATATCTCTGGAAATCCTCCTGATTGAATTTCAATGCATATTCATCCAGAATCCCGTCTTTATTGACCCCGAACAGATATTCAGGTCCAGTCCCATCCGGAAATTTACCGGCCACAGAAGTCACAGGTCTCACTCCTGCCAGCATTTCTGCCAGTATCCACAGAAATTCGGCAGTCTGACTTCTCTTCGGAAAATAGGTCTTGAAGCTGGTCAATACATTTTTTTCATTGTGTATCATATCGATCGCCGCTTCAAAGAAATATTCCGGGTTCAGTTTGGACTCTCTGCCCCTGGAATAGAAATAGTAATTTTTGACAATTGACTTGATATAAAGATCATATAAATCTTTCTCTACTGCATTTGTCGTCCTTTTTCTGAATTTGGCGTATGCTCTGAGGTTGGTTTCGTTTATGCTTTCACCTGAATATACGAGGAACATCAGAACATCTTTTTTGTTGCCACTGAACTGATTTAGGATTGAACTCATTGCCTTGATAATTTGGGATGGGGCCACAAAGTTAGCAGATTTTCCAAAGGATTGGTCTATGAGAATGACAAAAAAGGGGTGACCAAACGGCCACCCCAAAATCTTGATGCTTGAAACAGGCTATTTGTTAGCCAGTCTCTTGTAGGTTTCCAGACGAATCTTTGCAAACTCCTCAGTCTTGGCGAGAAGTTCAGCTGCCTGGTCAGGATACATCTTGTAAAGTGATGCGAAACGAACCTCGCCCTTGAGGAAGTCCTGGAACTTGCTCCAGTCAGGCTCTTTGGAATCCAGAGTGAACGGATTCTTGTCAGTGCCTTCGAGCTCAGGATTGTACCTGTAGAGCTGCCAGTAACCGCACTCTACTGCGAGTTTCTCCTCCTTCTGGCTCAGACCCATACCGGCCTTCAGACCGTGGTTGATACAAGGTGCGTAAGCGATGATGAGGGATGGTCCGTCATAAGCCTCAGCTTCCTTGATGGCATTGAAATACTGAGCTGGAGATGCGCCCATTGCAACCTGTGCAACGTAAACATAGCCATAGCTCATTGCCATCATACCGAGGTCCTTCTTGCGTACCTTCTTGCCTGATGCTGCGAATTTTGCGATTGCTCCTGCAGGGGTTGCCTTGGATGACTGTCCACCTGTGTTGGAGTAAACCTCAGTATCAAGAACGAGGATGTTCACATTCTCACCGGAAGCGAGCACGTGGTCGTCACCGCCGATGATCCCCTGGCTGCGTGAAGGAATGAAGTGCTGGTACTCGAGAAGAGCCTTGCAGGTGTCGCATCCGCAAGCTTCCATAAGAGGAACGAGTTTGTCGGCAACTTCCCTTGTGATTTTCGCATCGTTCCTGTTCTCAAGCCACTGGGTGAAGAGGGCCTTCATTTCGTCTGAGCAGCAGCTGCAGGAGAGTCCCTGTTCCATAAGGCGGGCAACAGTTGCGCGTGCCCTGTCTGAACCGAGCTTCATACCGAGACCGAACTCGCAGAAGTCCTCGAATAGAGAGTTTGCCCAAGCCGGGCCGTAGCCGGTAGCGTTGGCAATCATCATATGGTCGCCGAAGAGCTGGGTGATGGTCTTGATGTACGGAGTCTCACCGCAACCTGCGCAGGCACCGCTGAACTCGAACAGAGGCTGTGCGAACTGCGCGTTCTTCATATTGCTCTTAGGGTCGAAGAGCTTCTTGTAGCCGACCTTGGAGTTGAGCCAGTCGAAGTTGGCCTGCTCCGCGATGTTGTCCTGGTAGGATGCCATTTTGATTGACTTCTCCTTGGACAGACATACGTCAACGCAGTTTCCGCAACCTGTACAGTCAGCGACTGAAGTGGAGATGGCGAACTTGTAACCCTTGAGGGTTGCCTTTCCGTCAGCGTACTTGAGTCCGGCAGGTGCTGCGGCAGCCTCCTCGTCAGTGAGGATGAAGGCGCGGATGGCAGCGTGAGGGCAGACGAATACGCAGTTGTTGCACTGGATACAGGTGGCAGGATCCCAAACAGGAACATTGACAGCCACTCCGCGCTTCTCGTATGCTGCGGTGCCGTTAGGCATGGTACCGTCCATATAAGGAACGAAGGCGCTTACCGGCAGGGAGTCACCGCACTGTGCGTTCACCACGTCGGCGATTTCCTTTACGAATGGCGTTGCGAGACGGCCTGCGTTAGGGTTAGTGAATTTTGCACTGATGTTTGCCCACTCTGCAGGTACTTCGACCTGGGTGTACTCGCCTCCGCGATCGATGGCGGCGTAGTTCATATTCACCACGTTCTCGCCCTTCTTGCCGTAGCTCTTCAGGGCAGCGTCCTTCATATACTTCACTGCGTCATCTGCAGGAATGATGCCGGTGATGCGGAAGAATGCGGACTGGAGAATGGTGTTGGTGCGTCCGCCAAGACCGATTTCAGCTGCAATCTTGGTGGCATTGATGATGTAGAGCTTGATGTGCTTGCGTCCGATGACTGCTTTTGCTGCATCCGGAATCCTCTCGAGGGTCTCCTTCTCGTCCCAGAGGGAGTTGAGCAGCAGGCTGCCGCCTTCCTTGATACCCTTGAGTACATCGTACTTCTCCAGATATGAAGGCACGTGGCAGGCCACGAAGTCAGGAGTGTTCACAAGGTAAGGCGCGTGGATAGGCTGGGTGCCGAAACGCAGGTGAGAGCAGGTGTATCCGCCGGACTTCTTGGAGTCGTAGTCGAAGTAAGCCTGGCTGTAGAGGTCGGTGTGGGTACCGATGATCTTGATGGTGTTCTTGTTGGCACCTACGGTACCGTCGGAACCGAGTCCGTAGAACTTGCACTCGGTTGTGCCCGGCTTCACGATGCTGACCTCGCTCTTGGTAGGGAGGCTCTTGAAGGTTACGTCGTCCACGATGCCGATGGTGAAATCGTTCTTAGGCTCCTTCTGCTCGAGGTTGTCGTAAACTGCGATAATCTGTGCAGGGGTTGTGTCCTTGCTGGAAAGTCCGTAGCGTCCGCCTACGATAAGAGGTGCTCCGCTGACTCCCTGGAACACGGTCTTGATGTCCTGGTAGAGAGGCTCTCCGAGTGCGCCAGGCTCCTTGGTGCGGTCCAGAACGGCGATTTTCTTCACGTTCTTAGGAAGCACTTTGAGCAGATACTTCGCGCTGAAAGGACGATAGAGGTGTACGGATACGAGACCGTACTTGCGTCCGCGCTCGCGCAGATAGTCTATGGTTTCGCGTATGGTCTCGGTAACTGAGCCCATGGCTACGATGATGTTCTCTGCGTCAGGGTCTCCGTAGTAGTCGAAAGGACGGTACTGGCGGCCTGTGATTTCTCCGAGCTCGCCCATATAGCGTGCTACGATGTCCGGAACGGCGTCATAAGCCTGGTTGCGGGATTCTACGGCCTGGAAATATACATCTCCGTTCTGGGCTGTTCCCCTGGTTACCGGAGACTCAGGATTGAGGGCCCTCTGGCGGAAGCGGGCAAGGGATTTGTCGCTTACCAGGCCCTTGAGGTCTGCCTCGTCGATGGCTTCGATTTTCTGAATCTCGTGGGAGGTGCGGAATCCGTCAAAGAAGTGAAGGAAAGGAATGCTGCTCTTGATGGTCGAAAGATGTGCCACAGCTGCAATGTCCTGAGCTTCCTGCACTGAACCGGATGCGATCATTGCGAAACCGGTCTGGCGGCAGGCCATCACATCCTGATGGTCTCCGAAGATGGAGAGGGCGTGGCTTGCAAGGGCACGGGCGGATACGTGGAATACCGTAGGGAGCATCTCACCCGCAATCTTGTACATATTCGGAATCATAAGCAGAAGTCCCTGGGATGCGGTGAAGGTAGTGGTGAGGGCACCGGCCTGAAGTGAACCGTGAACTGCACCGGCAGCTCCACCTTCGCTCTG
>CAKMNE010000093.1 GCA_927798505.1 uncultured Bacteroidales bacterium | reverse complement strand
TCCGGTTCTTCCACAGGTGAGCGAGGTGGATGTGGTAAGGCATTATACCAATCTGAGCCAAATGAACTTCGGCGTCGATACCGGATTCTATCCTCTCGGAAGCTGTACTATGAAGTACAATCCGAAAAGCAATGAGGAAATCGCCGCAATGCCTGCATTTGCCGCCATCCATCCTCTGCAGAAGGATGTTCCGGGGGTAAAGGAAGTATATGAGGGACTTGACAGGGCGCTTGCCGCAATTACCGGTATGGCCCATTTCACCTTCCTGCCTTGTGCCGGAGCACACGGTGAGCTCACCGGTCTGATGCTTATGCGCGCATATCACGAAAGCAGGGGAGACTTGGCACGCCGTAAGGTAATAGTTCCTGACAGCGCGCACGGCACCAACCCGGCCAGCGCCGCAGTCTGCGGGCTGGATGTTGTGGTTGTGAAGTCAAAGGCCGACGGGCTTGTGGATGTGGAAGACCTCAAGCCTCTGCTTGGAGCGGATGTGGCCGGAATAATGATGACCAACCCAAATACCCTTGGTCTTTTCGAGAGGGATATCAAGGAGATTGCCGACCTTGTCCACGAGTGCGGAGGACTGCTTTACTACGATGGAGCCAATATGAATCCGCTGCTCGGAGTGGTCAGGCCGGGAGATATGGGATTCGACATAATGCACCTGAACCTGCACAAGACTTTCTCCACCCCTCACGGTGGCGGAGGCCCGGGAAGTGGCCCTGTGGGCGTATGTAACAAACTTGTTTCACTGCTTGATAGCGTGCATACTTCCGGTTTCCACGGGAATTTTGGAGTTATGCTCAGGGCTTATGCCTACATTCTTATGCTCGGCAAGCAGAACCTGCGTCTCGCAGGCAAACTGGCGACTTTGAATGCAAATTACATCAAGGAATCCCTCAAGGATGCATACAAACTTCCTATTTCATCCGTATGCAAGCACGAGTTCGTTTTTGACGGACTGATTGATGACGGAGCCAGGGAAGGAGTTGCCGGAGCAAGCACTCTGGATGTTGCCAAGCGTCTGCTCGATTACGGCTTCCATGCACCGACCATCTACTTCCCAATGCTCTTCCACCAGTCTCTGATGATTGAGCCTACGGAAACCGAATCCAAGGAAACCCTTGACGAGTTTATAGCTGTGATGCACAAGATTGCAGCCGAGGCTGCCGAGGATCCGGACATACTCCACGGAGCTCCTCACAACACGCCTATCGGACGTCCGGACGAGACTCTTGCCGCAAGGCAGCCTGTGCTCAAGTGGCAGGCTTAGTCGATGGAATCCACAATGGCGGCAGAGTCCGCCACATGAAACTTGATATTATGGCCTGAGAAAGTCAGGCCATATTTTTTGTCCCCATCCTCCGCATACTGTGGGCGGGGGTCCTGGGCAAGTATTCCGCACAGGGCCTTCAGACCTTCTTCTCCCAATGCTTCCGAGAGCCTGTCCTGCAGGGCGGGCGAACTGAATTCAACCCTGAGCTCATTCCACTGCGTGCTGTCCACGAAGCCGCTGAGCGCATCAGGGTGGGAGTCGCAGTAGCGCACATAGGGTTTGATGTCGTAGATGGGCGTGCCGTCCGCAAGGTCAGCTCCGCTTACGAAGATTTCGCAGTGTTCGAAGTCTATGCTCTCTATGCGCACGCTGGAGATTCCTATGGGATTGGGACGGAAAGGCGAGCGGCTGGCAAAGACTCCGACTCTGGTGTTTCCTCCAAGTCGTGGAGGGCGTACGGTCAGAGCATCGCTGGCCTTGTTGCAGCTGAAGCCCCATATCAGCCAGATATGTGAAAAACCTTCCAGGCCGCGTATTGCATCCGGGTTGCGGTATTTGCGCTCGAAACAGATACGGCCCTTCAGCCCTTCAACTATTCCGCTCTGGCGGGGCAGGCCGAACTTGCCTCCTACGGGGCAGTGGAACAGGGCTATGGGATTAATTTCCATTTTCCGTCATCTGCAGATACATTGCGCAGAGTGAATCCAGCTGAGGCTTGTACCGCTTCGGGAGCGGTTCTGCCGCAGGTGATTTCATCTTCAGCGGGTCTATAGGATTGCCGTTCTGCCATACACGGAAGTCTAGGTGCGGACCGGTGCTGGTGCCGGTTGAACCGACATAGCCTATAACCTGGCCCTGCTTGACCTTCGCACCTTTCTTTATGCCTTTGGCAAATCCCTTCAGGTGCATATATCCAGTGGTATAGACGCTGTTATGGCGTATTTTGATGACATTGCCGCCTCCCGTGGTTGTCCAGCCTGCGGAGATTACCTGTCCGTCACCAAGGGCTACTACCGGGGTTCCGGCAGGGGCCGCATAGTCCACGCCGGTATGAGGTCTCACCTTACCGGTAACAGGGTGCTTGCGGGCATAGGAGAACTTGGAGCTTACCCTCTTGAAGTTAAGAGGTGCCTTGAGAAAGGCTTTGCGCAGGTTGTCTCCGTTCTGGTTGAAATACTTGTCCGAACTGCCGTCAACATCCATACGTATTGCCATCACCTCTTCCTTTGGCGCCCTGGTGTAGCGGCAGAAATCCACATGGTCCACATAGAGCACTTCGCCTTCGCATACGGTCTGGGTGTAAATGGTCTGGAAACGGTCTCCCTTCTGGAGTCCGAAGAAGTTGACAGTCCAGGCGTAGATGTCCGAGAGCTCGCCGACTATGTCGACAGGGGCACCTGAGTTTACGGTGTCGTTCCAAAGGGATGATTCTATTACTATGTCGCTATAGACAGTCTGCTTTTCGGTAGGGCGCACATAATTCCAAAGGTAGAGGCTGTCTGCACATTTGAAGACTGTGAGCCTGGTTTTGGTGTTGTGGTACACAGCATACTCGAGCCTGCGCTGAAGGGAATCCCCGCTGAAATACATATCTACGAGAGCTCCGGCTTTCATTTTTCTCGGGGAGAAGATGGTGTCCAGCCGTGACGTCATCACCGCAGCTTCCTCAGGGCTGAGTCCGATGCGCCGCATCAGGGCGGGGAAGGTTTCACCGCTTTTCACTTTGGTGGATTCGTGGATGTAATCGGATGCTCTGAATCCGATTGGAGGGATGGGTTCCGGTTCTTTGTTTTTGGATTTGTTGCCTCCGCAGGAGACAATCAACAGCGAACTGACAAAAATCAGCAGTATCTTGGTTTTCATATGTGCAAAAATAATGATTTTATGCTAAATTTGCGCTTTCTTGAAAGATATGCACTGTAAACTCGCACTTCTGCTCGCTTTCAGCCTCGTTTTCGGCTCCTGCAAGGACTCCCTTGCCCTGACCATTGAGGAAATGTCCGTACGGGACAAGGTTGCGCAGCTGATGGTGCCTCAGCATTATGATTCCCAGATAGATTCCCTTGTTGCGCGCGACCACGTAGGCGGCGTTATCGTTATGGTCAGCAGTAAGGCCGAACTGGATACCCTGCTTGCCCGCCTGAAAGCCAGCGCCGGGATTCCGCTTTTCATCTGTATGGATGCCGAATGGGGAGCGGCTATGCGTCTGAAGGAGGATTACAAAAGACTGCCCAAAGCGGCATATATCAAATCGGACCGCCAGGCTTATGAAGTAGGGCTGGCTATCGGAACCCAGCTTCGGGAACTGGGAATCCACGCAAATCTTGCTCCGGATGTGGATGTCAATACAAATCCGGACAATCCGGTTATCGGAACCCGCTCTTTCGGTGCGGAACCACTTTTGGTGGCGCAGCGCGCATCTGCCTACGCCCGGGGACAGCGTGAAGCGGGCATAGCTTCCTGCGCCAAGCATTTCCCGGGACACGGGGACACCGCGCTGGACAGCCATCTTGCGCTTCCCGTTCTCGAGCATAGCCGCGAGCGCCTGGACAGCGTCGAGCTCCTTCCTTTCCGCCGCCTGATCGCCGATGGCGTTGAGATGGTGATGACCGGCCATCTGGCTGTGCCCGCCCTGGATGCCAGCGGTATGCCTGCCAGCGTTTCCCGTCCCATCAACAGCTTTCTGCGTGACTCGCTGGGTTTTCAGGGGGTGATAGTTACCGACGGAATGGGGATGAAGGGCGTGACCGACTATTTCTCAGGCGACCAGGTTGCAGCCTGCATCGCCGCCTACCGTGCCGGTGCGGACCTCATACTCGCACTGAGCCGCACAGTGGAGGTGATAGATGCCATAACAGCCAGGGTGGAAAGCGGGGAATTCCCTATGGAGGAACTTGATGAGAAGGTCTATCGGGTGCTCCGCCTTAAGCAGAGTTTAGGATTAATACAGTAGAAATACCTTTAAGAAAGATGATTACCGTTTATTGCAAGAACACGGGGAGCTACAAGGATTTCGTGGAAGGTACCACGCTCCTGGAAATGCTCCCTGAATTTGAATTCGACAGACCTTACCCCATCGTTTCCGCCAAGGTCAACAATGTCTCCCAGGGGCTCAAGTTCAGGGTTTACAACAACAGGGAAATAGAATTCCTGGATGCTACGGACCCGAGCGGCATGAGGGTTTATCAGCGTTCGCTGTTCTTCCTGCTCTGCAAAGCTTCCCACGAAGTGTTCAAGGGTTGCAGAGTGTATATCGAGCACCCTCTTTCGGGAGGTTTCTATGTCAATTTCAAAAAGAAGGATGAGAGCCCTTTGACAGAGGAGGATGTTCAGAAAATCAAGACCCGCATGCTTGAGATGGTGGAGGATAACGTGCTCTTCCACAGAAGGGAAGTTCAGATCGGTGAGGCCATCAGGCTGTTCAGGGACCTGGGATATATCGACAAGGTCAGACTGCTGGAAACAAGCGAGGATGTATATACGGATTACTATCTTCTCGGAGACAGCCCTGATTATTACTATGGAAGGCTGCTCCCTTCAGCTTCCTATCTGAAGGTATGGGACATTCAGATGTGCTATGACGGACTGCTGCTCAGAGTTCCTGACCACAGGGACCCGACCAGGCTCGTGCCTTATGTGCCTCAGCCCAAGACCTATGAGATGTTCTCCGAGAACCTGCGATGGAACATCATAACAAAGCTCAACAATGCCGGAGATGTGAACCATCAGCTGCGCAAGGGGCACGGAAGTGAACTGATTCAGGTTGCCGAGGCGCTTCAGGAGAAGAAAATAGTAAAGATTGCAGAGGAAATAGAGGCCCGCTATTATGGCCCGGACAAGGTTAGGCTGGTGCTCGTTACAGGGCCGTCAAGCTCCGGAAAGACCACTTTCTCCAAGAGGCTCAGTGTGCAGCTCAAGGCCTGCGGACTCCAGCCGGTGGCTTTCTCTACCGACGATTATTTTGTCAACAGGGTGGATACGCCTCTGCTGCCCAACGGCCAGTATGACTTCGACAATTTCGATACGGTTGACCACGAGGCTCTCCAGCAGGATCTCCTGAAACTTCTTTCAGGAGAGGAAGTTGAGATTCCTACTTACAACTTTACTACAGGTATAAGGGAGTACAACGGAAAGAAGAAAAGGCTTCGTGAAGGCAGCGTGCTGATTGTGGAAGGCATCCATGCACTCAATCCGAGGCTTACAGACAAAATTGACGACAGCCGCAAGTTCCGCATTTTCATCTCCACCCTTACCAGCATCAGCCTGGACAACCACAACTGCATTCCTACAAGCGACAACCGTCTGCTGCGCCGAATTGTCAGGGATTACAACAAGGGAGCCTTCACCGCCCGCCAGACCATTCAGCAATGGCCTAATGTGCTGGAGGCTGAAGAGAAATGGATAAACCCTTATCAGGAGAATGCGGATGTGATGTTCAATTCCGCCTATCTTGTGGAGTTCGCGGTTATGCGAAACCACGCCGACCCTATACTTCGCACCATCCCGAAGAACTGTCCTGAGTATGCGGAGGCGCACCGCCTGCTGAAATTCATCCACTATTTCACAGCCGTGCCTGACAATGAGATTCCGCCTACCTCATTGCTGAGAGAGTTCCTCGGAGGCAGCAGCTTCTCAAACTGAGGCTGACTGCTTTGTGCGGGCAATGATATCTTTTGCAAATTCGCGTGAGGCTGCGCCTTCTCCGAGAGCATCCCGGACGG
>CAKMNE010000092.1 GCA_927798505.1 uncultured Bacteroidales bacterium | reverse complement strand
GTGCGGGCGAAGATCTCAGCCATTGCTCCGTAGAGCAGGAACCTCATACCGAGTTCCTTGGTGCTTCCCTTGAAGTCCTTTCCGGCCACGGCCACGGTTGCTCCGTCCCAGAATTCGTCCATAATCTTCCTAAGCTCCTCTTCCGGGAGGATCTCGATGCTGCGCAGTCCCTTCGCGAGGATTTCGCCGTGGGAACGGTGGCTTCCGAAGATAAAGTCGTCTGTATCAAGGGCGTATGCCATTCCGACAGCGGCTGCCTCCTGGCCTGCGGAAAGGTGGGCGGGACCCGGGTTGTTGTATGAAGTTCCGTTGTATCCTCCGGTGGTCTTGACCAGGTTGAGCATGGTCTCGAATTCGCGGATGACGAACATGTCGCGGTATATGTGCTTGAGGTCTTCGGTGCTGAAGTTGCCCTCGGCAAGCTCATCCTTTACTGTCTTGTTGTACTGCATTACCGGGATTTCCGGGAAAGTGATCTGGTGTTCTTCCGGACGCAGTACCTTGTCCGGGTCGATGTATAATGACTTTGGCATAATTTGGTGTTATTTCAACGTGAAAGCTGTTTCTTTGATAATTTCGGATACGGTCGGGTGAGGGAATACCACTTCCTGCAACTGCTCGAGGGTCATTTCGTTCTCGATGGCGATGCACATGCTGTGGATGATTTCGGAGCAAGGATTGCCCATCATGTGCGCTCCCAGAACCTCGTGGTATTTCTTGCCTACGATGAGCTTGCAGATTCCTTCAGGGTGCTCATTTTCGGCTATGAAGCGTCCCGCATAGGTCATAGGCAGCTTGACCACGGCGTAATCCTTGCCGCTTGCCTTGGCCTGCTCCTCGGTAAGACCCACTCCCGCTACTTCAGGATTGGTATATACTATGCCCGGGATTGCATCGTAGCGCATATGGTCCTGCTTGCCGAGTATGTTGTTTACGGCAACCTCGCCCTCGCGGCTTGCGGTGTGCGCGAGCATGGAGAATCCTGTCACGTCACCAGCCGCATAGACTCCCGGAACGTTTGTGCGCATCCTGTCGTCCACCTTGATTCCGCAAGGCTTTCCGCCCCTGTTGAGCAGCATCTCCACTCCGAGGCTCTCGAGCCCGTAGCCGCTGATGTTTGCCCTGCGGCCGACGCTCACGAGTATCTTGTCACCGCTGACCCTGCAGACCTTTCCGTCCGGGTCCTCGTACACGACGGTGTTGCCCTCAATGCCCGTAACCTTGCAGCGAAGGTTGAACTGTATGCCTCTCTTTGCGTAAACTGCTTGCAGCGAGGCGCTTATCTCGTCGTCGAGCGGCCCGAGTATCTTCGGCAGCATCTCCACTACGGTAACCTTGGTCCCGAGTGTGTTGTAGAATGCGGCGAATTCCATTCCTATCACGCCGCCGCCGATTACAACCAGCTCCTTCGGCTGCTCCTTGAGCGCGAGTATCTCCCTGTTGGTCACGATGACGTCTCCGGCTTCCTTCAGACCCGGAATCGGTGGCACCATCGCCTCGGAACCTGCGCAGATTAGCAGGTTGCGTACGGTGTAACTTTCTTCTCCGCACCTGACGGTTATGCCTTCGGCGCTGCGGCCTTCGATGACCGCATCACCCTTGACCACCTTGACTCCTGCGCCCTTCATCTTGGCCTTCACGCCTCCGACAAGCTTCTTTACCACCTTGTCCTTGCGGCCGACTATCTTGCCGTAATCGTATGAAGCGCCCTCCACGCTTACACCGTAGTCGCCTCCGTGGACGGCATAGTTGTAAACCTTGGCGCTGTACAGAAGCGTTTTGGTCGGGATGCAGCCTTCGTTGAGGCAGACGCCTCCGAGCTCCCTTTTCTCAAACAGAACCGTCTGCAGACCTGCAGCTCCGGCCCTCTCTGCTGCGACATATCCTCCGGGACCGCCGCCGATAATAGCCAAATCAATCATATGGTGAAAAAGTGATTAAAATTCCACGTCAAGATTCTCTATCTCCACTGCGACCTGCTTGAGGAAGCGGGTGGCCTCTCCGCCGTCGATTGCGCGATGGTCGTAGGTAAGCGACAGGCCGAGGTAAGGCACGAATGCATAAACTCCGCTTCCGAGGTCCTTAGGTCTTGGAACTATGGTGCCGACGCCGAGAATCGCGCTCTGAGGCACGTTGATGATAGGGGTGAAGTATTCGACTCCGAATCCTCCCAGGTTGCTGACCGTGAAGCTGGCCGCCTCGCTTGAGAGCAGGTCCGGATTGCAGCTTCCCTTGCGGCAGTCTTCCGCAAGCTTCTTGAGCTGACGGCTCAGGCCGGTGACGTTGAGGTCTTCGGCGTGAAGAACGGCAGGAACCATAAGTCCGCGTTCGGTATCGACTGCGCAGCCGAGGTTAACGGTGTCGAACAGGCGCATAGAGTCGCCCAGACAGTGGCTGTTCACGTTAGGGAACTTGCGCAGAGCCTTTACCACGGCGAAGCAGACAAGGTCGTTGATGGTGACGTTGGTATCGATGCGGCCCTCTTCCAGAGCCTTCTTGGCCTTTTTGCGCAGGGCCTGCAGCCTCCTGGCGTCAGCACCGAGCATATGTGTGAGCTGGGCAGAATTCTGCAGCGAGTTGTACATGCTCTTTGCGATGAGCTTGCGCATATTGGAGAGCTTGACGACGTGGAACTGCTCGCCTTCGCCCTGGATGTCGGTGTGGGTAGGCTTCCAGGTCTTGAGGTCGCCGCCCCTGACTGTTCCGGCAAGTCCGCTGCCGCTTTCCGGGGCCGCGAGTCCGCCGTCGGCCATCATGGCCTTGGCCAGTCCGGTAAGCTTCCCTGAAGCGGCGAGCACATCACGCTCGATTATGCGTCCGTGAGGGCCGCTGCCGGCTATCTGTGCAGTATTGACGCCCTTTTCCGCTGCGGTTCTGCGGGCTCTCGGAGAAACCGGAGCTCCAGCTGCAACAGGGCCTGAAACCGCTTCTGCCCCGTTGGTTCCCGGGTCGCCGGCTGCGCCTGAATGCGCTGCTGCGCCGCCGGATTCTGCAGCACTGACTGTTGCTCCCTGCACTGTCTGCTGCGTTGCGGCGCCTGCTCCGGCACTCTCGCCGGTCGCCGGTTTTTCTGCAGCCCCGGATGGGGCAAATTCGGCAAAACTTTCACCTTCGTTTCCGATGACCATCACGTTGGTCAGGACGGGAATCTCATCATTGTCGTTGAAAAATACGGCGAGGACCGTACCCTCAACCTTGGATTCCTCCTCAAAGGAGGCCTTGTCTGTCTCGTAACTGAAAAGTACGTCACCTACAGCGACTTTGTCGCCCGGCTTTTTCTTAAATTCAGTTACTATACAACTTTCGACAGACTGCCCCTGCTTGGGCATAATTACTGGTGTTGCCATTGTTATTCTATAATTGGTTACAAGTCGTTTCAAGGAATCTTAAAATTCCTATCCTCAAATGTACCAATTTTTCGCGTAGAAAAAAATAGCAAAAACAAAAAAGATAACAATTACGCACAGATTAGCAGTCCGAGCACCGCTCCGGCAGCAAGCAGGACCATAGGTCCGAGTTTAAGCCAAACATAGGCGGCAAAGGATGCAGCAAAGAGTGCCCAGGACTTCCAGTCAGGGAAATTGTCCGTAAGTATCTGAACGATAGGCCCTGATCCTCCCAGGTTGAAACGCAGCATCAGTGCGAGGGCTGCCGCGCCGACCAGACCGGCGACTGCCGGCCTCAAAGTGGACATAACTCCCTGAAACAGAGAATTGGTATGGAACTTTGTGTAGAAGCGGACGATGGCCAGCATAATCAAAAAACTGGGCAGGACGACCGCAAGCGATGCGGCTGCGCTGCCCAGGCAGGCGAGTGCCTCGGATGCGCCCGCATTTTTCATTACTTCGTAGCCAACGTAGGTGGAGCAGTTGAGTCCAACAGGGCCCGGGGTCATCTGTGAAATGGCCAGGATGTCGGTGAATACGCTTTCGCTTATCCATCCCTTGGCGATGACTATCTCGCTCTGTATGATACCGATAACGGCATATCCTCCGCCCACGGTGAACAGCCCGATCAGGAAAAAGGACCAGAATAGTTCAAGCAGCAGACCTATCATTTTCCAGCCCTCCTGTTCTGTCTATAAAGTGAAATAGCCAAGGATAAAACTATCAGAGTCAGCAATACCCAGAAGGCTGACACCTTGAGCAGGGCTATTGCGGCAATGCTGCCAAGACTTATTGCCCATTGCCACCAGCGTGACTGCTTTTTCATCAGGTTGAAACAGTAGCCTGCAATGATTCCGACTGCAACAGGTCTGACTCCGGCAAATATCCTCATAACCCAGGGATTGTCACGGAATGAGCTGAAAAACAATGCGATAAGCAGGATGGTCAGGAAAGGTGCAATGATGCATCCGAAGGTGGCGGCTATGCTGCCGGCGAGTCCCCTGAGTTTGTAGCCTGCAAAAATCGACATATTTACGGTCAGCAGCCCCGGCGCGCTCTGAGCAATCGCGACTATGTCCGGGAGCTCTTCCTCGCTGATCCATCCTCTCCCACGCATCTCGGCTTCAATGGCCGGAACCATCATATATCCGCCTCCAATCGTGAAGGCTCCAATCTTGGCAAACACCCAGAATATTTTCCACAAAGAAACCATAGTGCAAAATTACTCAATCTCGGGAAAATTACGTATCTTTACAAACTGCAAACTTTAAAAAACTCAATATGGACTCAAAAGAAAGAATTGCCAGGGGACTGGCCGTATCGACTGACACAAAAATATTTGAAATGCGCTCCGGTGCAGCTGAGTGTGCGCCGCAGGTGTTCAAGCAGTGCTTCCCCGGACGCAAGGCCGCCATTGTCGCTGACGTGAACACCTGGCGGGTTCTGGGCAAATCGGTCGATTCTCTTTTCCGCGCGGCCTCGATTCCGACCGAAAGCTACGTCATCGACAAGAACGAATTCCACGCTGAGTGGCGCTATGTCGAGATGACCGACAGGATAGTCGAAGGCCGCTTCGACGAGGCCAGGGCACTGGAGAATTCTACCGGATACAGCGACAGCCCGGCCGAGGACTCGTTCAGGCCTGCAGACGAGAACAATTTCGTGCTGGTTTCAGTAGGTTCCGGGGTCATCAATGACCTTTGCAAACTTGCCTCGCACCATCACGCTCAGTCATATCTGACCCTGCCTACTGCCGCATCTGTTGACGGCTATACATCTTTCGGGGCTTCGATTACATATCAGGGAGCTAAGCAGACATTCTCTTGTCCGGCTCCTGTCGCCGTTGTTGCGGACCTGGACGTGATTGCTGCCGCTCCGAAGGAGATGACGGCTGCCGGATATGCCGACCTTGCCGCAAAGGTGCCTGCAGGTGCAGAGTGGATGATTGCCGACTTTGTGGGAAGCGAGCCTATCATTCCTGATGCCTGGCATCTGCTGCAGGATCATCTGGATGACCTTCTTGCTGATCCCGAGGGAGTTGCGGAGGGTAAGCCCGAGGCAATTGCAGACCTTTTCGAAGGCTTGGTTCTCAGCGGTTTTGCAATGCAGGCGGCCCAGTCTTCCCGCCCGGCTTCCTGCTGCGACCACCTCTTCAGCCATATACTCGATATGACCGAGCATCGCTTTAACGGCAAACTCCAGTCTCACGGATTCCAGGTGGCAATAGGCACTCTAACCATGTGTGCAGTGTTTGACAATCTCTTCAAACTGGACCTCAGCGACATAGATGTGGAAAGTTGCGTAGCGGCGTGGCCAACGCTCGAGCAGGAGCAGAACAGGGCTCTCGAAGTGTTCAAGGGCTTCCCGGCTCCAAGGCTCGGGTATGACCAGATAACCCTTAAATATGAAGATGCCGAAAAGGTAAGGAAGGAACTGACCGACCTCAAGGCTGTCTGGCCGCAGCTCAAGGAAAGGCTTCAGGGTCAGGTTTACAGTTTCGAGAAGATGCAGCGTATGTTCAAGATAGTCGGAGCTCCTTCAGACCCTTCAGAGATAGGTGTCACCCGCGAGCAGATTCGCGATATGTTCCCTAAGGTGCAGTTGATGCGCTACCGCTTCAACCTGCTCGACCTTGCAAAGAGGGGAGGGTTCTACGAAGCAATCGTGGATCCGGTATTTGCGCGTGGAGGCGCCTGGGAGATTTAGCATCCCCGCGCGCTGCCGTATTGGGGCCGGATGAAGATTTTTTAAAAAAACTTCAAAAAAATTTGCGGAATAAAAAAAAAGCAGTACCTTTGCAATCCCGTTCGGAGAG
>CAKMNE010000091.1 GCA_927798505.1 uncultured Bacteroidales bacterium | reverse complement strand
ACATATCCTTGAAAGCTACAAGACGGTAGTTTTCGGGATGAATTCCTTTCTTCATAATTACACTAGTGTTTAAAATAGCGTGCAAAGATAGCACTTTTTTCCAAATTACCAATCCCCTCTCTTAAGCTTTTCCACATAGTGGTCGATTTTGTGGAGCTGGGACGGGATTTTTATGCCCTGAGGGCAATGTGAAACGCAGCGCTCGCAGCCTATGCAATGGCTGGCCTGGCGCAGCAGGGGCACCGAGCGGTCATATCCCACAAGGAAGGCCCTGCGAGCCTTGCGGTAATTCTCGTCGCGGGACGACGCCGAAACATAGCCCTCGTTGACGCATTTGTTGTAATGGGCGAAAATGCCCGGGATGTCTATGCCGTAAGGGCAAGGCATGCAGTACTGGCAGGCTGTGCACGGCACCGTAGGGTACCTGGTCATCAGTTCGGCCGTATTCTCGAGCAACGCCAGTTCTTCCCCGCTGCAAGGGTCGAGCGGCGAGTAGGTGCGGATATTGTCCTGAAGGTGCTCCATATAGGTCATGCCGCTGAGCACGGTAAGCACACCCGGGAAAGTGCCGGCGAAGCGGAAGGCCCAGGAGGCTACGCTTTCCTGCGGACGGTGCTGCTGCAGGCGCTCGCCCAGATGGTCGCTCAGACCTGCAAGACGCCCTCCGAGCAGAGGCTCCATCACCACTGCCGGAATCCCCCGCTTCTCAAGTTCGGAGTAGAGGTACTGAGCATTGTTCTTCCCTCCCCCTCCATGCGTGTAGTCCACATAGTTGAACTGGATCTGGACGAAATCCCAATGCACCTTCTCATGAAGCGAGAGCAGATAGTCGTAGGTCGCAATGTCGCCGTGGAAGGAAAAACCTAGGTTGCGTATGCGCCCGGCCTCACGCTCCGCGAGCAGGAAGTCCAGCAGGCCGTTGTATTCGAAGCGCTCCCTGTAGGCTTCAAGGCCGGAGCCGGTTCCCACCGCGTGCATCAGGTAGTAGTCGATATAGTCCGTCTGAAGGCTTTCGAAGGAATTGCGGTAGATCTGCATCGAGGCGTCAAAAGTCTCCTTCGGGGACAGGCCGCGCCCCACCACGCCCATATTCGACATTTTGGTGGCTATGTAATATGAATCGCGCGGATGCCGTTTCAGCGCCGTTCCCGTGGCCTTCTCGGAGAGGGCGCGGCAGTAGAACGGGGCCGTGTCGAAATAGTTAACGCCGTGCGCGAGAGCATAGTCCACAAGCTCATTGACAGCCTGCTGGTCAATTGCTTCGGACGATGAACCACCGTCCTGCGCAGTGATGAAAGGCCAGCGCATGCAGCCGTAGCCCAGCAGCGAGACCTTCTCGCCGGTCTTGGGGTTAAGGCGATAAGTCATCTTGTCCGCAGGCACTTCGGCAGGGGCTTTGCCGCCCTTTGAAGCGCATCCGCTCAGGGTAGTGGCAGCGGCTCCTGCTCCCACTATCTTAAGGAATTGGCGTCTGTCCATCATATCGTTCTATGCTTTTCGTGACCTTCGACATATATGGCGCTGAGCGGGCGCACAGGGCAGAGGTTTTCGCAGGCTCCGCAGCCTATGCAGCGCTCGGTGTTGACCACAGGAATGTGCAGCGAAGCGGCATTGTCCGGGTCCAAATGCACCATACTTATGGCTCCCACAGGGCAATGGCGTGCGCAGTTGCCGCACTTCACGCCCTTGCTGACCGGGAGGCAGAGGTCCCTGAGCCATACCGCATGCCCTACTTGAATCGAACTCTTCTGCTCTACCGTTATGCGGCTGATTGCGCCGGCTGGGCATACCTCTGAGCAACGGGTGCACTCCGGGCGGCAGTAGCCCCTTTCGTATGAGGATTCGGGCTGCATAAAGCTCTCGAGGCGCGTTGAAGGGCGAAGCACACCGTTCGGGCAGGCGGATACGCAGAGCTGGCAGGCCGTGCAATGCTGAGCAAGATGCCGCAGACCCTGCGCTCCGGCGGGCACTATTGGCGTGCCGCGTTCCGGGGCCCGTTTATCCTGTATGGCCGCAAGCCCTCCGTCGGCCTTCTTTTCCTGGGCGTGAAGGGCCGTTCCCGCAAGAGTGAGGGCCGAAATGCCAAGGAAACGGCGTCGCGCACTGTCCTGAGGCGGCCTCTGAGCGCCGGCAGCAGGCTTTCGCAGGCCGTAGCTAATTGCCCCGTGCTTGCAGGTCTCAAGGCAGTCGAAGCAGCTCACGCAGCGGCTGTAATCCACTTTGTGCTCCTTCCCGTCGATGCAGGATGCCTTGCAGGCGCGCGAGCACAGCCCGCAGCGGTTGCATTTGTCTTTGTCTATGTTGATGCGCAGCAGCGAGAAGCGGGAGAGAAAGCCAAGGACGGTTCCCACAGGGCATACCGTATTGCACCAGGTCCTGCCTCCACGCCACGCGAGCATGAAGATGAGCACGAAAGTGAGCGCCGCTACGATGAATGTAGGAAGGCTCCTGATCCAGACTTCCGTCGAATAGAACGCATAGCTGTCAAGCCTCTCGCTGAGCAGGGCAAGCAGGTTGTTGCCGAGGCGATACAGGGGCGCGAAGAGATTTGCCGCAATCCGTCCGAATGCGCTGTAGGGCGCGATGAGGCCTGCGAGCGAGGTGGCGCCGGCTACCATTGCTACGGCAAAGAGGGCGAACAGGCCATAGCGGAGCAGGTTCTTTGCGGGAGAATATGAAAAGCGGAACTTTTTGCCCTTGCGCCCGGCCGATGTGTGGGATATGAGGTCCTGCATGACTCCGAGCGGGCAGATGACGGAGCAATATACCCTGCCGAATATCAAGGTGAGCACGAGCAGAATGGCTACTGCAGCGAAGTTGAGCGCGAGCACGGCAGGCAGCAGCTGGATTTTGGCCATCCAGCCGAGCCAGGTGTGGAGCACCCCCGTGAAATCACAGAACAGCAGGGTGATTCCCAGAAAGAAAACCAGCGCGAGGCACCGCCTCACCACCGCAAAGACATTTCGCGATTGCTTTTTCATTTTCCTGCAGGGGAAGGGATATCCTTGTAGTACTTTTTAAGTATCCTCAGTATAGGCTTCTCAATGGAGCGTTCCCAAAGGGAGTAACCGTTGTCATTGGGATGAATTCCATCCGCAGTGGAAGATTCTCCGCTATGCAGGGCAGCGTCCGGCTTGATATAATACACATCCTTGTACTCTTTGCAAATCTCGGTCATCAGGCTGTCGGAGAGGGCGCGGCGTCCGCCGTACTCCTTTTGCGCAGAGGTGTCGAAATTCTCCTTTTCCCAGTAGATGGTTCGCTGCACTATGATAGGCTTTCCCGGGTGAGCTTTCACCATCCTGTCAATGAAAGGACGCAGACGCTCCTTGATCAGAGGAATGTTGGGGTTGGAGAAAATGTCGAAGACATAGGCATCGGCATCTATTTCCTCAAGCACATCGGCGAAATATGGCTGCATTTTGCAATTGCCGCTGAATCCCAGGGTGATAGGCTGCAGGCCTGTGCGGCGCATGAACTGCACAGGGTAGCTCATTCCAGCTCGCGTAGTGCTGATGCCGTGGGTGAAGCTGCTGCCATGGAATACAATCTTATGCTTGAAAGGTGAGGCCATCGGGTCAATATGCGTTGCTCCTGAAACGCACACCTTGCAGGAATTGATGTCAGTATAAATCGGCAGATAGAGCAGACACTCCTTCTCTCCTTCGGCCATGTTCTTGACGAGGGCACGGACAGCATCCTTATCCTTGTGCTCAGTCGGGAAAGAAGTCATTCCGGCCCAGAGCCACTGCCCGTCCTTCTTGATGTACAGGTCGAATCCCCTGTATGAACAATAGGCAGCTCCGCTGGCATGATCGAAGTCCATTTTCACACCGATATCGCTGGCATCGGTCGTAAACAGCACGGCAAGACCGGCCGCGCAGCGGCACTGCATATTCTCCGATTTGGTGAAGCCTTTGAAACGGCAGGTATCAATGCGGTGATACGGGTTCGGGGTATCGTAAAAAGCTTTCCCCACAAGATTAAGCTCACAAGCCTCGACTTCAAGGCTCCATACAGGCTTCTGCGCATAAATCGGAAGGGTTATCAGCAATATGCCGATTACAAGCATCAGTCTTTTCATGACAATCTACTGTTTAATGCGACCTTTACGCCTGCTTCTTCTGCGGGTTCTTGAAGAGTATGGCGAAGAGTACGGCGACAACGAGGGCGTAGCCTGCGAAAATGTACCAGGCCATCTGCCAGTTGCCGGCGGCACCGGCTGCCTGCGGGGCATAAACCAGGGCGTTGATAACCTTACCGGCGGCGAGGGTGCCGATTGTAGCTCCAAGACCGTTGGTCATAAGCATAAAGAGGCCCTGTGCGCTGGAACGTATTCCATTGTCAGTATTCTCATTGATATAGAGTGAGCCGGACACGTTGAAGAAATCGAAAGCCACACCATAGACTATACCGGAGAGGATGAAAAGCCATACTCCTTCGCCAGGGTTGCCAAGGCCGAAGAAACCGAAACGGAACACCCAGGCAAGCATCGCCAGCAGCATCACCTTCTTGATACCGAACTTCTTCATGAAGAAAGGAATAAGCAGGATGCATATGGTCTCCGAGATCTGGCCTATGGAGATGATTACATTGGCATTGTTGGCGCCCCATGAACCTGCGAACTCAGGAACATCCGCAAATGAATTGATGAAGGTGTTGGCATAGCCGTTGGTAATCTGAAGGGATGCGCCAAGCAGCATGGAGAAGATGAAGAAGATGGCGAACTGACCCTGCTTGAAAAGCTTGAAGGCGGAAAGTCCGGTTGCCTCGGCAAAGGACTGGGCACCCTCTCCCTTAGGCTTGCAAGGGCAGTTAGGCATGGTCAGTGAATAGGCCGCAAGAAGCAGGGAGAGAACTCCCGACACGATAAACTGCTCATGGGAGTTCTGGTACTGCACGCCATTGCCGTTCTTCATAAAGTTCACAAAGTACATCGCGCAGATGAAGCCGATGGTACCGAAGATACGCAGGCGCGGGAAGTCCTTGACCGGGTCTTTGCCGCAGCCTTCGAGTGCGCTATAGGCAACGGAGTTGGAAATCGCGATGGTAGGCATGAAGAAAGCCACGCTTACTGAGTAGAGGGCGAAAAGCGGTCCGAACTGGAGGCCTTCTCCGGCACTCATGGCATAGAAACCGGCTCCGGCCATGCTCAGACCTGCAAGCAGGTGACACAGAGAGAGAGTCTTCTGGGCAGGAATCCATTTGTCGGCGATGATGCCCATCAGAGCCGGCATAAAGATGGATACAATGCCCTGCATTGCGTAAAAGATACTGATCTTCTGGTCAAGGCCAACTTTTGCGAGGAAGCTGCCCATTGAGGTGAGGTAGGCACCCCACACCGCAAACTCCAGAAAGAGCATTGCGATCAGCCTCAGATTGATGTTTTTGTTGTTCATATTGTGATAGTGATAATTATTTCGGGGCTATTCTGTAAAGGATTGCGGCAATAATTGCGAAGAGCACGTTAGGAATCCACAGCGCAATCACAGGCGGGAGCAGTCCGGTGTAAACGAACATCTCGCTGAATTTGAGGAAAAGTATGTAACTGAATGCCAAGGCTATGCCCAAGCCAAGATTCCAGCCGATGCCGCCGCGCCTCTTTCTGGAGGAGAGTGCGACACCCATAATCGTAAGGATGAAGGCCGAGAATGGCAGCGCCCAGCGGGTGTTCTTTTCTATTTCGGCATACATCACATTGGCGTCTCCGCGCATTCTCTGGGTTTGAATCAGCTGGTCCAGATGCTTTGCATCCAGTTTCTCCACTGTCTTGTCGTTGAAATAGAAGTCATCGACCGTAAGGGCAATTACCGTATCCAGCTTATCTCCCGTGCGAACCCTGTCAGATATGCCTTCGCTGAAATCCCTGATGGTATATTTGCGCAGGTGCCAGCCTCCAGTCGTGCTGTCCCAGGCGGCGGATTCAGCGGAGAGCTTGCTCACAAGGCGGTTGTTCTCAATAGTTTCGAGGGTGAATTTGTAGGCCGTCTTGTTCCATTTGCTGAAGGAACTGACATAGACAAACTGTCCCGGCGCTATCTGGTAGTGCACGTTCTCGGTCTTTCCGGATGACCTTTTCTTTACGTACATCTCCTCGAATTCCAGCCTCTTTTCATTGGCTCCCGGAATTACGAAAAGATTGAGGCTCAGGGAGAGTCCTGCGATTATCGTAGCGGCCGCAAGGTAAGGCACCATCATCCTGTGATAGCTGATGCCGGTGGAGAGAATCGCAATGATTTCCGAATTGGCAGCCAGTCTGGAGGTGAACAGAATTACCGTAATGAATACGAACAGCGGGCTGAACATATTGATGAAATACGGTATGA
>CAKMNE010000090.1 GCA_927798505.1 uncultured Bacteroidales bacterium | reverse complement strand
GCAGTTCCGTCAGGGGACCCGTCATCAATGATCAGGATGTCAAAGCCCTCTTCCAGGGCAAGAACCGCCCTTATGATTTTCTCGACATTCTCGATTTCGTTGTATGTCGGAATGATTACAAGTTTTGTATCCATACAACAAAAATACTAAATAATCGTAGTATTCCAAAAAAGAGGCCGACCCTTTTGTGTTAGTCGACCCCTTTCCTTTCGTATTATTAAAACATCCCCTTATTCGCCCGGAATGATGTCTGTTTCGAGACCTATCTTGTAGAGCTCAATCCAATAGTGCTTGCTTTCGGCATCGTAGGCCATCATACTTGCGTAGAAGTTGTTATCGCCGGCATATTCGATGCGGATGTCTCCCTTGTACGCCGAGTCGCTGAGCGGTGAATATTCGGCGAACTGGCCGTTCTCGTCACTTATCGAGTAATTTGCAAGACCGTCTGCGCCCTTGATAAGGACGATGGTCCTGTCGCTTCCGTTGACAGCAAACACTACATCTTCGGAGATGCTTCCGCTAGAACCTATGCTTACGGCGATAGGGCTTCCGTATGCGGCTACGGTCTTGTCGCTCGGATTGACCTTGTAAATCTGCATCTTGCCTGCAGCGTGGCTTCCTTCAAGTACATACAGCTGTCCTTCGTCGTCTGCGCAGATATCGGCATTGCCCGGAAGCGCGTACGATTCTCCTTCAGGTATGTAGTTCATTACAACAGGGCTGAGGCTGTTGTCATCGTTGAGTTTCATTATATGGAAGCCGAACATATTTTGATGGAGAAGGACGTAGCAGTCTGATCCGCTTTCGGCGACTCTGTTGCCGTAGAATGCTCCGGAAGTTGACGTGCTTCCGCTGCCGTAAAGAGGCATCTCAGGTATGGTGGATTCTTTCCATGAACTTCCGTCATAGCTGCTCATCACAGCATTTTTGTATGATGCGGACTGGGTCTTGTCGTTTCCGGCGTAGAAGTGGAAAGGATTGCCCTTGGAGTCTATGCCGAGCACCGGATCTATCATCATGGAGCCGACCTTTACACTTGAGGTGCTCTCGCCAAGACGGTTCCATTTGCCGCTTTCAAGCTTGCGTACGGAGAAGAAGTTGCTTACCTCACCTCCCTTGTAAAGTACATAAGGAGTTCCTTCTTTGTTTATGGCAATGTTAGGAACGGAAGCGGTGGCTGTGGTATCGTTGAATGAGTCTTCGCCTACAGTAGCAAATGAAGAACCATCCCATTTTACCACGGTTAACCTTTTCTTGGTCGTATGGTCGTCAACTGCATCGAAAACGACGTAAGGAAGCTTGTCGACAGGATTGATTGCGAGGGAATGGTTGCCGCTCATCGTTGCTGAAGGCTTGCTGTATTCTCCAAGCTTGGTGCAGACATAGCCGAGTATCTTTCCGACCTTGAGAACATACTTCGAAGTAACGCCGGCAACCTCGTCGGTTACCGTGATGTCGATAGGGAAAGCGGTATCGACGCTGAGTTTGCCATCCTGAGGTTCTGTTCCGTTGACCTTGACAACGTCACCTTCTCCTGCGCTCACGCTGATGGTAAGGGTCTGGAGAAATGCCTGTGAAGGTACCCTGACAAGCATTTCTTCGCTTATCTGTTCAGGGACAATGTCTTCGTCAAGCAACTCGTTGTCGGCGGCCTCAAAGCGTACCGATGCGAGCTCGGCTTTTTCATCATTGTCGATAACCTTGATGGTATATGTCACGGAAAGACCGGAAATGTCATCTGAAACTGTAATGGTCTTGCCGGTCTCGACCAGAATCTTGCTCTCACCGCTGATGATTACATTGTCATCCTGGGTGATGTAGTCGTTGTCGCTGACCGTGAAGCTCGGAATCAGATTGTGATCTGACAGGCTTACGGGAAGAGCAAAACTCATGGTTTTGTCAACCGTGCTGATGGTTCCGGTAATGTCCTTGGATATTCCGGGATTGAGTTCGCTTGTCAGGGTAATCGACCTGATTGCGACCTCGTTGTCCGCCTTTTTTGATGGATCGCAGGCGGTGAATACAGTGCAGCATACCAACAATGCTGCAACTGAAATCAATGAAACAAGTCTTTTCATAACAATTATTGTTTTGTGAATGTAAATGAGCTTTTCAGTGCTGACGGTCCGGGATAGCCGATGAGCATTTCCTCCATACTGGAGGATGTCAGCCGTATGACAAGGGTATTGTCCTTTTCAGGGTCAAAGTCAGGGTTGTGTTTCCACAGCAGCCGGACAGGCATGGTGTAGGTGCCTTTGGTAAATACCACGGGACTGAGCGTGCTGCTCTGTATCACATAGTCCACTCCTTCCCTGAGCCCGTTCCCGGCGATAACTTCATATTCTATCGTGACGTCACCGATATATTTCTCCCCGCTTATGTTGACGTCTATCCTGAGCGAAGTCAGGTAGTTGTTTGCCGAATTGCTTACGTTCATGGAACTGCTTGTTCCGGTCTCGTCACTTATGCTGACGAAAGGAGTGTCGAACAGGATTTCCTGATGCTTTTCACAGGAAGCAAGCGCCATAAGGGCTGAAACCGCAATGGTAGCCGTAATAATATCGATTCTTCTCATCAGTCCAGTGTTTTACGTCCGTTATAACCTTCATTCTGAATCATATACAGATTCGATTCCATCTCCACCTGGTCGATAGGCAGGACGAAACGGTAGTCAGGGTACTTCAGCGTGCGCAGCAGCGAAGTGGTGCCCTGAGGCCTTACGAGGTCCTCCTGCCTTCTCTTTATGTCAAAGAATCTGTGCCCTTCCATATAGAGTTCCCTGGACTTCTCTTCCTGTATGAGCCTGTCAAGGGCTTCGGCTGAAGAAGCGTTGATTCCGATTTGTGACTTGTCCTTGCCCAAAGCCCTCGCCATAATGGTCTTGAGGTCATCTGCCGCAAGCGAAAGGTCTCCACCGGCCATACGGCACTGCGCCTCGGCCCTGATAAGGTACATTTCCGATACCCTGAGCACGAAAGGATCGCACCTTCTGTTCATAACGTCTTCAACCCCGTCCTTGAAAGCAATATTCTTGCAGCAGGCCGTTGCAACCAGCCCCTCGAACTGTTCTCCGTCAGCGGCTTCGGCATAGTAGGTATAGAGTTCCCTGCGTATGTCGCCTGACTCGAACGAGTCTAGGAAACTGTCGGTAGGGACAAGGGACATCTTGCTTCTGGTAGGGTCGCATTTGTTTCCTATGGTGCTTGTCGTGTTGTAAGAATTGAGCCTGAGTATCGCTTCGCTGCCAACGACATCCTGTGCCTTGCGGAACATATTGACATAGTCTTCCCGCGGGGTCAGGGGCTTTGCAGCGATGACCTTCGACGCAAGTTCGGAGGCCTTGGCGAATTCTCCCTTATACAGCATCACCCTCGCGAGCAGGGCCTCGCAGGCGAGACCGTTGATGTAGTGCGGGTCCGGGCAGGAGTCGGAGCCGAAAAGCTCCAGCGCCTTTTCGAGGTCGCTGACAATCATATCGTAGCAGTCGGAAACGCTGGCCCGCTTGAGTACAGTGTCGAATCCAGGAATCTCTCCGATAGGAACTACACCCGGATGCGAAGCGTCAGGAGTGTATCCGTAACATTGGGCATAGATGTTCGTCAGACAGAAAGTCGCATAGGCACGGGCAAACAGCGCGTATGCGAAATGGACGTTTATCAGATCAGCGCTTTCGGGATACTTCTCCAACAGCGGCTTGCCGTAGGTCAGTATGTTGTTGGCATTGGTGCAGATTTCGTATCCGGACTTCCAGCTTGTCCTCGGATAGCCCGAAGTGTCCTCGGCGAGGTTGGTGAAGTCAAAGATCTTTGTTTCTTCCAGTCCGGCATTGACGCGTTTGACATTGGTATTGTCGGCGGCGACGTCGGCGAGAAAGAAGTATTCGTCATCGACAAAGTCGAGCATAAGATAGTGCAGGCCTATGCCTGCGCTGCGGAGTCCGTCCAGGTCAGAGAAGAATCCTCCTATGGTGCTTTTGCCCAGCGTTTCGACGTTGAGGAAGGAAGTGCAGCCGTTTGTCAGCAGGCAGAGGGCTGTGAACATCAGAGCTATATTTTTCTTCATATCTTATGCATTTCAGAAGTTGACGCTCAGCTGTACAGAGAAGTTTTTGGTCATTCCGGTAGTGAAACAGAATGTCTTGTAGCTGTTTCGGTCGCGGCTCTGGTCAGGAGTCCAGAAGAAGAGGTTGTTGCCGATAAGGGTGGCGCTGGCGCTGCTTGCACCTATCAGGCGGCAGACATTCTTCGGAAGACTGTAACTCAGGGCGAGGTTGTTGAGCTGTATGCTTGTCTTGCTGTAAAGGAACCTTGTAGAGCTCATTGCTGAACTTGTGCTGACCTTGTACGCCTGACGCGGGTTGGCGGAAACGTCGCCCGGAGCGCGCCAGTGGTCGAGTTCTTCAACAATCACGTTTTCGTTGAGTATGTCGTAACCGTCATTGTACATGTTGATGTAGTCCCAGCCTCCCATCGTGTAGGTGAGAAAAACCACAAGGGACCAGTTGCCCCAGTTGATGGTATTGCGCATACCTCCGCGAAAGTCGGGCTGCTTGTCGTATTCCTCGAGCAGCACCCTGTTGTTGTAGGAGAAACTATAGGTGAGATCTCCGTTTGCGTCATACCACATAGGAGCCCCCGATACGGGATCTACACCGGCCCAGCGGCTGAGCCACCAGGCATCCTTGCTGGCTCCCTCCATCCAGACAGAGTCGAAGAATCCGGTATGCATGCCGTTGTAGAGCTTGCGAATGATGTTGCGGTTTACGGCTCCGTTGAACGAGGTGGTCCATTTGAATCCGTCCCTGACGACGTTGGTGCTTATGAGTTCCAGTTCGAATCCACGGTTTTCCAATTCTCCGACATTGCGCATTACGGTGTCGTCGGTGATGATGGATGACACGCGTCCCTTGTAGAGCAGATCGGTGGTATATTTGTCATATACCTCGCTGTTCAGTTCCAGCCTTCCGTCAAAGAGAGAAATATCAACACCTATGTTGGTAATCCAGGTATTTTCCCAGCTCAGGCCGGGATTCGGAGCGGCAGACTGGATTGCGCCGATTGAACTTCCGTAAGAGTATGAAGAGCCGTAACTGTATGTTCCATAGGCAGATCCGGTATCGACCCTCGAGTTGCCGCTATTGCCGAAACTTGCCTTGACCTTCAGCTTGTCCATCCATTTCACGTTCCAGAAACGCTCGTTGTGCACGTTCCAGGAAAGTCCTATCGAACTGAAGTCGCCCCATTTGGCGTACTCGCTGAATGAAGACGTTCCCTGACGCCTGTAGGAAGCCGAAAGATAATAACGCTTGTCGTATGACCAGTTGAGGCTCGCCAGATAGGAGAGGGAGCGGCCGTTGGATGCACTGCTGTAGCCCTTGCGCGACGCTTCCTGGGAGTATCCTATCTCCTTGATGTTGTCATTGGCAAATCCGTATCCTGTGGCATACAGCGACCTGTGCTCCTTGCTGACAAGTTCGATGCCGGCCATCGCTCCCACGCTGTGCTTGCCGAAATTGCGGTTGAAGTTGAGTCGGTCTATGTTGTTCCAGACCATCGAGTAGGCATTTGACCTTCGTGACACTCCGTCCTGGTCTATGCTGGTAAGTCCGTCCAGGGTGTTCTTGGAGTAATAAATCAACTCATTGGAGTTGAGTGTGTTGACACCTCCCATAATGGTAGCTGTCAGTCCCTCGGCAATTTCTATCTTGAGATTTGCCGTGCCGTTGGCGCTCAGCGCCATCTGCCTGTTGTCATTGAGTTCGCGGTTCGGAACCTCATTGTAGTAGAATTTCTTCATCACGGGATTGTAAGCGTTTACATCCTGCGAGTAGTAATTGTACAGACGTGGAGTCACGCCGTCCTCATCGTATGGAGAAAAGATAGGGATGACCTCAAGATACATCTTGGAGATGCTGAACAGGTCGTTGACATTATAAGAGGCATTGAGGTTGATGTCGGCGCTGACTCTCTTGCCAAGCTTGTAAACGGACCTCTCCCTTACCGAAAACCTGTTCTGGACATTACCCTTGACAGTCCCCTCGTCGCGGTTGAAACTTGCGGAAAGGTAGTGCTTTGCCTTGCTCGTCCCCGAATCGACCTTGAGGTTGACCTCCTGCGTGCTGCCGACTCCGAAATATACCTTCTGCCAGTCCGTGTCGGTTGTAGAGTAGCTGTTGTGTTCGCTGTCCCTATACGGGAAATTCTCCATCAGGTATCCCGCGTTTGTCCAGGCTTCCCGGGCCAGAGACAGCCACTGTTCGGCATTGCAGTATTTGGTCATTGTCTCAGGTGCCACATACGATACTCCGTAGAGCACATCCGCGCTGATTCTGACCTTGTCATCGCCCTTGCCCTGACGTGTGGTCA
>CAKMNE010000089.1 GCA_927798505.1 uncultured Bacteroidales bacterium | reverse complement strand
GGGTGTCGTGAGGGGCGAGGGAGAGCAGGCGCTCCAGCAGAGTCTGGAAACGCTCCACCTGGTCCTGGTAGCGTTCGGGGGAGCCTTTCTCCAGAAGTTCCTCTATCCCGTCGGGGATGAAGAATTCCGTTCTGCCGCCGGAGTCGGGAGTTCCGTCGATAGGTATCCTGAATTCCGTGAGGAAGATGCTGATTCCGGCGAGGTCGAAGTCGCCGAAATGCAGATAGCGGTTCGGGATGCTCTTCAGCCAAGCTACTAGGTCGCCCGACTGTGGATAGCGGCTGACAAATAGTATCGGCGAGCCACAACCCTCCCCGCTGGCTCCATACCCCGCAAACAAATGCCTCTGCAGGCTGACTTTGCGGAAGTTTTCCATATTCTCTACGCCCACCACGAGTACGTCGGCGGGGATGCGGAAGTTCTGCCAGTCGGAGATGAAGGTGAAGGCGCCTTCGACGGGCCCGAGCAGTATACGGGGCCGCTTGCCGCTTTGGTCGGCGGGGCCCAGTTCGACCGAGAGGGGCTGGTACACATTGACCGGGAAGCCCGGGCAGGAGCGTATGGCGCGCATTTTCGAATCGCCGAAGGCTTCGACCAACTGCGCGCGGGTGCTCAGCGTGGAGGGGTCCACCAGGCTGTACAGGCGACCTATCTCCTGCGGGTCAGCGGCCCTGTAGGCTATGCGGCTCCCGTGCTGCCTGGCGACAAGCAGCTGTTTGTCCTTCAATTCGCGCAGCAGCTCCGCGGGGATGCGGCGGGCGCTGACCCATTCTCCTTGTGATATGGCACGAAGTGCCTCATATTCAGACTGTTTCATTATTGAGCGCCGCCTCCTTACGGCTTATCAGGGGTTGGACTATGGTTTTGGCGGCGGTGTCTTTGCTGAGCAGGTAGGTGTAGCGGTAGTCCGACACATTGTAAGTAGTAGGGGAGGAGTTGATCAGCAGTATGTTGCGGCTGTTGGCGAAATCCAGAATACCCTTGATGTTGCTCGGGTGGAGCTTGCCTATCTCGTCCATCATACAGTGGATGCGGAATTCGCCGAACTTCCGGGATACCTTCTCCTTGAACACATTGATAAGCATAATGTTGACCATGGCCTTGACCAGTATGTCCGTGCCGTCGGAGCCCACATTGGCGATCCTCTCGACCCAGCCGGTGTCATTGTCATTCTCCACCACCCTGAACTGCAACTGGAAGGTGTCGGACAGCAGCAGGCTCGCCCTGGCAGGGGAGGCGCTCAGCTGGCCCATGAAATCCTCCAGGTACCTGACCGCATCCCGGTTGACATTGTACCTGCCGCTCTCCTCCGAGAATATGTTCGCCTCTCCCATCTGGAAGGCGTTCTCGTCAGTGAAATCCTTGATTTTGCGCAGGAGCTGGACCATCTTGTCCCCCGAATCTCCGCTTCGGATTTCTATGCTCCGTATTGCCCCGACGAAGTTCTTCTCCTTGAAATCGTAGTTGATTTCCCTGATGATTTTCTCCACTTCCGAGCCGTAGCCGCAGAGCTCTCCCATCTCGCGTGACAGCCTTTGGAGTATCTCCAGATAGCGGTCCGAGGTGCGTGAGCGGTATTCATTGATCTTGTCCTGAGCGACGAACTCTTCCAGGTCGGCGGCATAGTCCATATAGTCCTCATCCGAGTTGAGCACGGTTTTGAAATTGAATATGTTGCCCTGTCCGAAATCCCCCTTGAACACATTGACCGCCTTCTTGAATTTTTCCTTCACCCCCATTCTCCGGTAAATGCAGCCGTTGATTTCCTCAAGGAGGGCCTCCACGCTCTGCATAGTGCTGCACTCCACGGCCTGCTGCAGCTCCATAGGGAAGAGCTCCGAGGCCCTGAACTGCTCGAGCCGCATGAAGCCTTCCCGGCACGCCCCTATCTGCGAAGCGATCTGGGCCACCGCGGCCTTCTCAGCGCCCAGCTTTTCCTGCAGCTGAAGCATATGCTTTTCGTGCTTCTTGAGCAAGGCGACCTTCTTTGCCTCCAGCTCCTTATGCAGCTGCCTGAACTCGTCCTCCCTGTCGAACAGTTCCTTCTTGTCCATATGGTAGGCTATGCACAGGGCCCTGTTGCTCTCTATCAGCCCCAGCTCCTCGCGGCAGCGCATCAGGGCCTGCTCGCATTCGTTCAGCGCGAGCACGTCCACTCCCGCGCCCCGCAGCTCCTCATCCCGCCGGGCCTTCAGCTCGCCAAGGGCGCGGTCCAGCTCGGTGCGCCTCTGAGCCAGCTTGTCCGAAATGGCCTTCAGCGCAGCCTCACGCTCTTGCTCCAAGGCCTTGATTCTCTGGGCCTTATCCCGCTCCAGCTCCTTTTGCTTCCTGTCCAGCGCCTGCTTTGCGAGCGTTCGCGCGGAGTCCAGTTCCATCTGCTGCGCGGCAATCTGCTGCTTTCTCTCATCCAGCTCGGCCTTGCGCTCCGCCCTCATCTTCTGCTGCCTGTCCTCCAGCTCCTGACGCCGCAGCGTTTCGACCTTGATGCGGGAAGGAAGGCTTTTCAGCGTCAGATCCAGCTCCGAGCGTTTCTGCCTCAACTCCTTCATCTTAGGGGACATAGCCTCGGACAGGTCCTTCAGCCGCTTCTCGCATGCCGCACTTTTCTGGGCTATGCTTTCCTGCATATCGACAATAGCCTGCTGATACATCTCCTTCTCCTCCCCGAGCTGGGCCGGAGTGCGGATATTGCTCTCCACCTCGCTCAAATCCAGCTTGAGCCCGAAGAACGCATCCCTGCCGGACGAGGCGAGGGAAGGCTGCAAGCTCTTGTTGTACAGCAGCCTCTGCTGGTCTATGACCTTGCCTATGTTCTTCTCCCATCCCGGCATATGGCCGTCCAGCCACTCGTACAGGGAGCCGGAACTGCGCGCCAGCAGGGTGTCGATTTCGTTGATTTTCGCTCTATGCTGCGCTATTTCCCTGTCCAGCTCCTTCACTTCGGCCTCAAGGCCGGCTCTCAGCAGGGCGGCGCAGTTCTCATATTCCGCCCTCTGGCCGGAAATCTCCAGGTCCACCGCCTTCAGCTCGCCTTCCAGCAGGGCCGCGGAGCGCTCGAGCTCCTCTATGGCCAGCGCCTGCGCATGAATCTGCTCCCCGCAAGGCTGGAAGTACTGCAGGTGGACATAGTCGCTGTCCAGCTGACGCTGGCTATGTTGCAGCGCATCATATTGCTGCGAAAGCAGCTCCCATTGCTTCTCGTGCTCCTCCCGCAGGCGTCCCAGCGCCGCTTCCGTCTGTTCGGCGACCGCCTGCCTGGAGTTCAGGTACTGCTCCTTTGCCGCGGTCCTGCCCTCATTTGCCAGATTCTCGTGCTCCCGGAATTCTCCGCGCAGCCTCTCCTCCAAGGCCAGGTACTTGGCGTTCAGGTCATCATGTTCCCGCGTAAGAACTTCCTTTTTCCTCTGCAGGGAGTCGAGGCTGAGCTTGAGCTCCTGCTCCCGGGACGCGCGCTCGAGTATGCCTTCTATGCCCTTCTGAGCGTAGTCCGCGCGTTTTGCACGGCAGGCTTTCAGCTTGCTTTCGACCTCACCGATCGCCTTGTTGATGTCCTCCTTTTCCTTCTCCAGCTTCTGGTTCTGCTCGGCTATGAGCCTTTCGTAGCGGCTCTGCTGCTGAAGATGGGCCTCCCTTTCGCTTTCCAGGGACGGCAGGCGCTCGCGGTTTGCCCTGTCGGCAAAGAGCAGCTCGGAGTAGCTCTTCTGAATGCGGCTGCGCAGGTAGCTGAGCTGACGGTAGAGCTCAATCACCTTGTCCGCGTTCTCGCGCACCTGGATCACGCCGTGCGCGTTCTTCTTGAACCATATGCTGATATTCTCATATTCCGTCTGGAAATCAGCCACCTGGCGCCTGTAGTACCCCAGGTCTATGGCCTGCACCTCATCGCTCATGGAGCGCAGGATGATCTCCTTTATGAACTCCGCATCCACCCTCGAGTTCAGGAACACGTTCTGAAGCGAGCGCGGAATGTTCTGGTAGGCCGGACTCTCCATAATGGCGTAGTTGTAGAATTCCTTCGAGCTGGCCCTGTGGTTGCCGTAGATGATGTTGCGGAACTCGTCGTATTTGTCCACTATCCTGCTCAATGACCTGCCGCCCAGGCGCTTGCGCAGCTCCGTGTACTCGCTGGTCACCTCGCCCCGGTCGTCCACCAGCAGGGACCTGTCCCAGCGCCCGTCGAAGAAGCGGAAGCAGGCACGCCCCTGGCTGCGCTGCAGCAGGACGCAGAAATCGCCGCGCTCGTGCGTCAGTTCGTAGATGATATATGAATTCGAATGTGGCAGGTAGAAATCGTCGAAGCCCTTCTTTTCCTTGGGAATGCCCAGCTTGAGCTTGTCGGCGTTGTAGAAAAACAGAATGGCCCTCAGCACGGTGCTCTTGCCCACTCCCTGAGTCCCTATGAAATGCACATTGCCGTCCAGGCGGATTTCGGCATATGGGATATTGGCGCTGTTGATGAATACTATTTTATTAAGACATCTCATTTTTCAAGTCCTCCGTTATGGTTATGCAGTCAATCATTTCTTCCAGATAATGGAAGGAGCTGGTCACTTTCCACACCCCTTCGAGTTCGTTTTCAAGCTCTATGAAACCTGTCTTTGCCAGTTCGTCGAGAAGCTTTTCCACAGTTTCGCCTATTTTGAGCTTTTCGGCATAAAGGTTTTTGGCTTTTTCCTTCAGCTCTATGTCCGCGGCTATCCGCTCCAGGATGTTCGATGCGCGGAAGGAGAATCCCGGTCCGAAGATGCTGTTGAAGGTTTTCAGAAAGTCAAGACGGTCTATCCATTTGGTAAAGCGGTCAAGTTTGGATTCCAGTTCCACACGGCTCTCGTCGCGGGAGAAGTAGTAGTAGCCGTTTCCGCTTTCGAGATTGAAGCCGACTCCCCGGTAGTACTCCCTGTACTGCTCATAGTTGTCTTCAATCGCATCATACATTTGCTTTGTCTGCCGGTTCACGCTGTCCGAGCAGATGAATCCTCCACGGCTGAGGATGTCGAAGATTTCTTTGGTTAGTTGCATAATGGTTTATGTTAAGGCAGGATATATCATCGGATACTCGATGTCAGCGTCGATGTGGTATTCGTCGGTGATGTTCAGTTCGCCTTGGAACTGGGACGCAATCTGGCAGAACAGCACCAGTCTCTGCTCCCTGTCCACGGCAATGGAGAATTTGTAGTTTTTGATGTAGGTGTAGAGGTCCAGTCCGGATGCGAGGAAAGCGTTTTTGATTTCCACGGTGTTGAACCCCTCGGAGATCCGGGGCTTGGTGTCCAGGTATCCCTGTGCGATGGCATCCGCTTTCTTTCTTTTGATGGTACTTCCTTTCTGCAGCTTTAACGACAGGGCCTTCAAGGCGGCAAGGCCTTCGTCGCTGTTTCGGAGCCTCTCCAAAGAGAGCTTCAGGGTGTATTTCGGTCGGTTTTCCATCCACACGGGATTCCTGCGCTGGAGAAGTTCCAGTACATCTGTCTGGGATTCGAGCACCTGCTGGTCGCGTAGGTATTTGACTGCCCTCAGTTTTTCTATTATGCGGCTCTGGTATTCTATGAGGTTCAGATAGAGTATTATCTGCCTTTCCAGGTCCAGTATGTTGTGATGGGCTTCCTTTAGCTGGAGCTTGACTTCGGCTATGGTCTGCCTCAGGGCGGCATCCCCGGCTACTGCCAGGAAGCCCTGCATCCTGTTTTCGAAATAGTCCTCCGTGCGGAAGATCAGTGCGGTCACCGCCTTGCGTTTTTCGTCGAGGTTTTCAAGCCGCAGTTTCTTGACCTTGTAGTTGGGCTCGTTCTTGTAGGTGGAGTCTATGTTACGCTTGAGGTCTATGACATTGCGGAAGGACTGCCCGGCTATACTGTGGAGTATCCTCCTGATGTCTTTGATATAGCCGTATCTGCGCTTGGGGGATTCCTCGGCGAGATAGTATTCAATGGCCGAGTTGAGGGCATCCAGACTTTCGGATACCCCGGCAATGCTGATTTCCTCGTTGACGTCAAGGACTCTTTCGAAAAACTGCTGGTACACCTCCTCCAGCTCGAGTGCATCGCCGTTGTCGCGTATCACTCCGTGCTCAAGCAGGAAAGTCAGCCTGTCGTTTTTGTAATCTACCATCTCCCTTGCCATCTCATAGCTGTAGGAAATGCTCTTTCTGCGCTGGAACATGTCTTTCAGCAGTGCCTTCTCCCTCGAAAGCATCCGCAGAAGTTCTTCAATTGACTTGAAATTGGTCATCATAGTGTTCACGGTGTTTTCAATGCGCTAATATACGCATTTCTGCGGGAAGTCAAAGGGTCCAACCCTCCTCTTAAAGGGGCCCGTGAGCTCCGACGTCATCAATTCCGTCTGCTATCGTCGCTTTTTGTTCCTAACGTTACACGTCAGGAGCTAAAAGTGCATCAGAGGCCGATTTTCA
>CAKMNE010000088.1 GCA_927798505.1 uncultured Bacteroidales bacterium | reverse complement strand
CACCTTGTAGCCCGGGCGCAGATGTCCGAATAGGTCGATCAGGGAAATCCCGTCAATATGACCGTACGGATGGTTGCTGACGGTAATGAAAGCCCCTTCAGGCAGATTGTTCAGCCTGTCCGCATTGCCAACCTGGTAATCCACCCCAATGCCTTTGAGAAACTCGCAGGCGAAATCCGGCCCGGTAAACCCGCTATAGCGGTCATATGCAGCGTTGACCTTGTTTATGTTGAGCAGCCTGAACAGCATCCGCGTCAGTCTCTGGCCGCCCGGGCTTGACAGCTGGGGAACCAATTCTCCGAATTGTTCAACTGATACTATGGGCATAACTACAAAATTGGTGAAAACAATCTGGCGAAAGACTCCTTGAACTTTTCCCATCTGGAGCGTTTGCGCCACTGTTCCAGACTGACACGAGTGCTGTTGTTCATATCCTCGAGGAAAGCATCGCGAAGCTTCCTGGCCACTTCCTTGTCGTAAATGAAGGCATTCACTTCGAAATCCTGCTCGAAACTGCGCACGTCCAGATTGGTGGAACCGACTGTGCACACCGTCCCGTCAGACACTATGGTTTTGGCATGAAGGTAGCCGCCTGAGTAAAAATACATTTTAACCCCGGCAATCAGGGCTTCCTCGACATAGGAGCGGGATGCCAGCGGCACCAGTATGCCCTTGTCTCCGTGGTAGGGGATGATTACGCGCACATCTATACCGGCCAGGGCCGCATTCTTCATAGCCATCATAACCGGCTCGGTAGGAATGAAGTAAGGGGACTCGATGTACACATAGCGCTCGGCCTGGGTGATGAGGCGTATCATTCCCTGCATAGTCACCTTCCATTCGTCCATAGGGCCGGAGGTCGCTATCTGGACTATGGAATCGCCGCAGCTCTCGACCTGTGGGAAGTAGCGCGAGCCGCTGACGAAACGCTTGGTGCAGAACTGCCAATCCACAAGGAAGGCCGTCTGAAGCTCCGCGGCGGCAGGACCGTTGATGCGCATATGGGTGTCGCGCCACTGGCCTCTGCGTATGCCCCGGGAGTAGCGCTCGGCTATGTTCATGCCTCCGAGATAACCGACCTTGCCGTCAATAACGACGATTTTGCGGTGATTGCGGTAATTGGTCGTGGTTGTCAGGAAAGGCAGGACTACGGGAAGGAAGGCCCTTACCTGAACTCCGCCCTTGCGCAGCCAGCGGTAGAAGCGGTGCCGAGAAATATTGGCCGCCGAATCATAGGTCACCCTGACCTCGAGCCCGCGCGAGGCAAGCTCGCGCAGTTTCTCTCCTACCTTGCGGCCTACAGCATCGTCCTCGAACTTGAAGAACTCGAAATGCACGTGGTCGGTGGCCTTGTCCATATCCTCGAGCATGTCCGTAATCATCTCGTCGAAGGTCGTGTATATGCGCACGTCGTTGCCCGCGAGTGGAATGGCCTTGTTGGTCATCCACAGCAAGGTGGCGAGATCTTCGTGCCCTCCGGGTACCTGGCGGCGCAGCATAAGGCTGTTGGCCTTCGTAACTTCCTCCTTGAGCTGGTTCAGATGCTGGTCGCTGATGAGCCTGTCCTTGCGCTTAAGTGTCCCGAACAGGAAATAAAGCACAACCCCCAGTCCGGGCAGAAGGATGAGGACAAGTATCCAGGCCAGCGTGCGGACGGGGTGGCGGTTCTGGGATATGATGACAATCACCAGGGAAAGCAGAACTACCGTGAACAGGATTTTCAGCAGATTGCTCATTTCTTGGGCGGGTCTATGCCTGCATAGCCCTTGGCATCGGTAAAGAAGGACACAAGGTACATCAAGAAGATGATTGTGAAGATGACCAGACCGCAGATGTCAAGCACGGTCAGGCTGAGGCCTGTGCCTAAGATCTCCAGCGGAACTCTGACGCTCCTGACTGCAGTCGAGCAGACGAGCACCGTGTTGAGTATGGCGGCAATGATTCTGAACTCCGTAGGCCCTATCTTTGCGTAGGTGAGCCTGAACTGGCCTTTGAGATGGGCATTGACGCTGACATTGACCGTCAGCAGCAGGTAGGCTATGAGTATGAGCATCGAGATTCTCATATCCATAAGAGGCGACAGTCCGAGACCTATGAACATCAGCATTTCATTGATGCAGTCGAGGCAGTGGTCGAGATAATAGCCGTAGATTGGACGCTGGATTTTGCGTACCCTGGCAAGGGTGCCGTCGAGCGAATCTCCGTACCAGTTGACGAGAAGGCCGACGGTGGCAAGCCATAGGAAAGAAGGTGAAATGCGGGTCAATGCATAGCCGGTGGCTATCATAAGTGAACCGCAAAAACCTATGAAAGACAGGAAGTCCGGAGTAACCCATCGGGGCTGACGCTGCGCCAACCACACGAGCGCTTTTTTCTCAAGTCCGTTGAGAATTGAAGTCTGTATTCTTTCTGCTTGTTTGATTTCCATAACAACACAAGTTAAACACTTCCCAAATTTATTGGGAAATTTTTAAATTTGTAAGCAAATTTGTTTCCAGATTTGAGCAGATTTGTCAGAACCTTTACAATAGAAACACAAAATGTACAAGAAAAACGCAAAAAAGAATCAGTTCAGAGATGCTTTGGTGGAGTGTATGCGCACGAAAAATTTCACTGATATTACAATCAGTGACCTGTCGAGGGTTTCGAAAGTCAGCCGCGTCACTTTCTACCGCTATTTTTCCAATACTACAGACGTGCTGGAATACCTTTGTGATTCTCTTTTCGAAGAAACCGACGGCATCGATGAGCTTAAAATCAGCCGGGAGGATTCTTTTGTAGTTTCGCTTCTGCAGTATCTGATGGAACGTTCCGACCTGATGGGAGCGATTTACAGAAGCCGCAGAATCGACCTTTTCGAAAGGTCTATGGCAAGGCACGTTAACGAAGTCAGCTTAAGTATGCTTCCGGATTTGTCTCCTCTGGAGCTGGAGTATATCAAAGCCGCCTATACTGCCGCATTTTCTGCCGGTTTCGGCGCGGTGATTTCCGTATGGGCCAAGAACGGCAAGAAGGAGTCTCCTGAAGATATACTGCGCATTTTCAAAAATGATTTGATTCACCAATGAGAAAACTGAGTATATTGCTTGCGGGCTTGTTCCTCTGGGCAGGGCAGACCGCACTCGCCGGGGAGGTGGACAGCCTGTTCATCGATGCCAGGGGGTCGTTTCGCGCTTCCGTGAACAGTTCGGATGTCAGAACCGTGCTTGCTCCCGAATACCTCAATGTACACATATTCGGAACCATAAACGAGCATTTCAGCTACAGGGTAAGGCAGAGGCTGAATGTCCCTATCGATTCTTCCAATCCGTTCAGGGCAACGGATTGGATGTGCCTGAATTGGAAGCCGAAGGACAATATTAAACTGTATGCGGGCAAGACGGCCATTATGATCGGCGGCTACGAATATGACTCCGCGCCCGCGGATGTATATTTCTACAGCCTTTTCTGCAATGGCTTCAGCCAATATTTCGCTTTCAGCGCGGGAGCGGAATATACTTTTGCTCCGGGACAGACCCTTGCGGTGCAGATATGCAATTCGCCCCTGACCACAAGCTATGACGAGAACTATGCCTACAATCTTGGGTGGATAGGTCACTTTGCCCCGTGGTGGGAGACAATATGGACTTGCAATCTGGTGGATGATCCGCGCGGCTCTAAGATTCAGTACATTGCCTTGGGCAATCACTGCGTATGGGGGCCGCTGGCTTTTGACCTGGATTTTTTCAATAGGGCATCGTCCAGGCAGAGGCAGTATCTGCTTTCCGATTTCAGCCTTATTTCCAAGATGATTTACCGTATCGGCAATTGGAATCTGTGCGCCAAGTTGGGCTATGAACACAATGATTACAGCAATGTGGATGAGGACGGATTTGCCTATGACACTATTGTCGCTCCGGGTACAAATTATTGGTACGGAGGCTGGGGGGTCGAGTATTTCCCTTTGGGCAATGAGCGCATCAGGCTGCACCTTGCCGGTTTTACAGACAATTTAACCCGCGGTCATACGATAACCACGGGTGTGAAATGGCGTTTCGATATCATCAAACGCTAGTTCTTGTTACTCAGTTTCGGACGCTTGTTGTGCTGTCTGGACCATTCGCCGTAGATTTCACTGACATTTCCCGCAGTGATGAAGGCTTTGATTTCCTTGTTCTTTATGTATTGCATCAGGTCGGAGAATTCGGTCTGAGTCAAAAGCGTCTGTATTTCCCTTGACTGCCTGCCTGTGTATCCACCAACCACTTCGTACAGGGAACATCCGCGGTGGAGCTCATTGATGATGAACTCCCGCAGCTGCTCGTAATCATCCGTAATGATGCAGACCCGTTTGCGGTTGTTGATGGAGGCGGTGAAGTAGTTGACTACAACTCCGTTAATCCAGGTTCCTATGAGTCCGATTATCACCAGTCTGAAAGGATTGATGGCAAAGGCTGTGCAGCAGATGACGGCTCCCGCGACGGTAACGGACATTCCAATGTCGAAGTGCAGGTATTTGTTGATGATTTTTGCGAGAATGTCAAGGCCTCCGGTTGAGGCATTGATATTGAAAAGTATGGCTTGGGAGGCACTCAGCACCAGAACAAAGCAGCAGAGGTCGAGCCAAGGGTCGGCCATTATCGAGCAATAGCCGGTGGCTGCGTTGGTCGTTGCCAGCTTTTCCCAAGGGCAGACTTTTTCCCAGAAGGAAATCATAGGTCCCAGTATAAGTGCGGTATAGACCGTTTTCGCTCCGAATTCCTTGTTTATCAGGAAGTAGGCTAATACCAGCAGCAGGGCATTTATGACAAAGATGACTACAGAGAGCGAGAGGGTGATGCCCATTTTTTCGAAGATTCCGACTAAGACAATGGATAGACCCGTTATGCTTCCGACTACCAGATTGCTTGGCAGGAGGAAATAATACACGGCCGCCGCTGAGCACAGCATGGCGAAAGTCATTATGACAAAATCTTTGACCAGAGACGTTACTTTTGGATTCATTTCGGTTAGTATAGCGATTGCGCAAATTTACGAATAATTATCCGTATTGCCAGTTTTCAGTTTATTTGTATCTTTGAAAAAATCTTTACAATATGAAAGCAACAGAACTTATCAAAGCCCTCCAGGAAGAGGTCAACGCCAAAGGCGACAAGGAAATAGTAATAGCCGCGAACAGGCACAGCTATCGCGACGTAA
Source organism: uncultured Bacteroidales bacterium (assembly GCA_927798505.1). Lineage (GTDB taxonomy): Bacteria > Bacteroidota > Bacteroidia > Bacteroidales > UBA932 > Cryptobacteroides. The sequence continues at coordinate 1,260 of CAKMNE010000088.1, read as the reverse complement.
AGCTTGTAACAAAGGACGACACGACAACTCTTGCCCTTTTCGACAAGGTTCAGGATTGACGGCGATGAACAGAGTACTGAGACCTTTGGTGATTGCGCTGACAGTCCTGCTGTCCGCAATCCTCGCATACGGCGTGTTTACCCGTCCGAATGCGAAACCTGCCGATTATGACGGATTTTCCGGCCAGAGAGTGCTGCAGGACCTGGAAGTCATCTCTAAAGAGCATCATTCTGTGGCCCATCCGCAGGAGCGTGCGAGGGTTCGCGAGTACCTCATCGGAAGGCTCGAGGAACTTGGTGCCGACACTGTCAGGCTTTTCCGCTATGACTCCCTTCAGGGGCCGTTCAACAAACATGTAACATATACCTTCGACGCCATCGACGTGCTCGCGGAGTTCGCTCCGGCTTCGGGCGCGGATGACTGCACATGGCTCATGTTCGTGGCTCACTATGATTCCCGCTACTCCCAGCCAATGCCGAGGCGCGACACCGTCTGGTCATATGGCGCTGCGGATGACGGCTACGGCCTGGGCGTGACGCTCGAAACCGTGCGCAATCTCGTCAAGGACCGTGCAAATTGGAACCAGGGTGTCAAGGTGCTCTTCACCGATGCGGAGGAACCGGGTATGGTCGGAATGACCGCAATCTGGGAGAACGACCGCGAGCAGTTCGACAATGTGGGGATGATTATCAACATCGAAGGCCGCGGACCTTGGGGCCCTGCCCTTCTGTTCGAGACCTGTGCAGGGAGCAGCAGAATCATGGATCTGTACGCGGGCAGCGCCAAATCTCCGTTCACCTATTCCCTGACTACGGTGGTTTACCGCATAATGCCTAACTTCACCGACTTTACCATCGTGAAGGACCACATCCCGGGGATGAACTTCTCCACCATCACGGATGTGAACCATTATCACACCGACCTGGACAATTTCTCCAATGTCAGCGCCAAGACGGTGCAGCACTACGGCGCGCAGATTCTGCCGGTTGCCAGCGAATATGTCCATAATCCGAAATATGCGGACAAGGACTACCTGCGCAGCGACAGCGACACCGTAAACTTCACCATTCCTCTGCTTGGCCTGGTGAATATGAGCAAGACCTGGTATCTGGTGCTCAATATTTTGGTATTCCTGCTCTTCATCATGCTTCTGGTGCTGGTACTGCGCAGCGGCGGAGCCAAGTTCACCGGAGTGCTCGGCAAATCGGGCCTGATTCTGGGCGTTGCCCTTCTCGTATTTGTATTCGGAGAGTTTGCAGC
>CAKMNE010000087.1 GCA_927798505.1 uncultured Bacteroidales bacterium | reverse complement strand
TTCTTTTCAAATGCTTCAAGTATCCTGGTTTTCATCTCAAGATACTGCGGTTCAGACAGTTTCACGTCGTTGATGCACACAAACGAAGTTCGCGGATTAAGGATGGCATCGCACACCTGGTCCGCAGACTTTACGGCAAGCGAAAGATGAAGATTGGATATGGCAGCGCCATTCACTGCCCTTCCCCCGTAGTACAGATAGTCCAAAAAGACATACTGGTTGACATTGTACTTTTCCCGCAGAGGAGAAATACTGGCCTCAAGTTCATCACCTATTCTTGCATAAACTTCCTCGCAGGCGCTTTTCTGCATAGGGGAGCAGGTGTGCTGGGGGCGTACGAAGATCAGTCCCGGAGCCATCCCCAAAGCCTTGCGGGCCAGCAAATCGGCATTGTATGTCTGCTGCTTGTAGAGTCCGAAGTGGAAAAGATGCTTGCGGAAGCCTATCACGGATTTGCCTTCAACATAAAACTCCTCTTCGCGCGTGGGCCGGACAGGAAACATATCGTCATTGAAATAGACAAATTGCTCGTCCAGCCCCGGGATTCTGTGCAGAAACATCTCAATGGCGGTGCTGTTGAATACGGGCAGGAAACGCTGCGGGATGATTTCGCTGTGCAGAACCACCCTTACATCGCTCCCCGACACCCACGAAGGCACCTGGCTTTCTCCCGACACAACCAGGAAAATGTTGCGTATGAAGGGCATATAGCGACGAATGCCCCGGACCAGGTACACCAAAGTGCCCCAGTCGCGGTAACGTTTTTCTATAGCGGGTACCCCTACTGCCTGAGCGAAAGATTTGCGCCAAACAGGATCGTTTCCATCAACGTAAGTGATTACTGCATCCATAGGGCGCAAAGATACTCATTTCCCTTTGAATTACGCAAGTCCCGGACGGCAAGCTTTGCCTTCCTTCCTGCGGTAATCCCGGTAGAGTTCCTCTGTGGCGAGTGCAAATTTGGTCAGGCAGAAACGCTTGTCAGCGGAAGAAAAGAACCATGTGTCTTTGATGGTACTCAAATCCAGGAGCTCGCCGAACTGCTTGTAGGCGAATTCCACGTGGCAGGAGTATTTGGATGGCACCGGATGATCCTCGGAAAACTCCTCTCCGTCAGCGGTCTTACCCTTGATATGGAAGCCGTGCATGTCGTGTTGCAGCATGCCATCTCCCAGCCAGATCGGGGTGTTGTCAGGAAGGGTAAGCACGCGGACAGGCAGGACGCCGCTGTCGTAGTGGCCGCTTTCCACCTCGGAGCGCACATTGGACCTTTCCCATTCGTACCAGTCGGGAATGTGGCTGAATTCCGTATTCCCTTCCATGGCCTGAAGCTCACCGAGTTCACTCATTCGCCACCGTTTGCCGCAGTGAGCGCAGCTCAGGATGTCTCCCTTGGAGCTCATCTCGAACTCGGTGCCGCAGTGAGGACATTGGTAAAGAACCCTGTGCAAGCCCTCTGCCCTGCCTTTGAAGCGGCAGTGTATGCCCTTTTCCTTCTGCCAGGCATAGTCGTCATACTGAAAAGCCTCAACTATCCTGTCGTTGATCTGATCCACCGAGAGTTGCCTTAGCTCCTCGGCGGTAATCAGCATCTTCAGTTCGGCCTCCAGCCCCTTGACACCCCTGTCCTTCTGGTTCCAGCAAGGAGCGTTGATATGGTTGCCGTGACACATGAATGTAACGACAGGCACTCCCATCATCCTGCACATCTTGCCCAGGGACTCGGGCAGCACGGCAGTTGTTCCTACCAGGGAATATCTCGCTTCAGGATATATGCATAGCACATTGCCTTTCTCAATAACCTTTTTGGACTGGCGTATGAGATTCACGTCATTGGTAAACTTCCTTTTCCCTATGCATCCCACGCGCTGCATAAGCCACTTCTGGCCGGGGAAGCCGACAAATGCGTCGATTGCGACTATGTAGTTGGCGTTCTGTGGAAAAATGGCTTTTGTAACTGCCTGGAAATCAAAGAAGGAGTTGTGGTTGCAAAGGAGCACGTAGGGTCCCTTGACACCTTCCATTCCGGTCTTGGTTATCTTGAGTCTGTGCATCGCAGCGACCGGAGCGCTGAGAATCCACATCAAAGGTTTCAGATACCACTTGGTAGTAATCGGCTCGGCAGCGGTATCCCAGTACACGAATTGTTTTTTCATAACGCCAAAAGTAGGTATAATTTTTGACTATATTTGTCTGTTTATGTAAAAAACTGGCAAAAATGAAGGAACTTGGAATAGCATTCGGAGGAGGCGGAGCCCGGGCTTGCGCCCAATGCGGCGCAGTGCAGGCCCTCAGGGAGTACGGAGTGAAACCTGACATAGTCTCAGGAACCAGTGCCGGGGCGATTATGGCGGTGCTCTACAGCGCGGGACTGAGCAGCCAAAATATGGTGGATCTGTTCGAAGGTCTTGATTTCTTCAAGGATATAGTCACACCGGAAGTGCCCCGTGGAGGCATGTTCAACTCAGCCCCTCTCCTTGCACTGCTGCGTCGCATACTGCCCTACCGGAATCTTGAGGACCTGCCTGTTCCTACCTATGTTGTAGCTTCCGACCTGGAAAAAGGCTGCGTGAAAATCTTCAAAGAGGGAGAGATTGCTCCAAGGGTGGTGGCCTCCTGTTCCATCCCCATCATTTTCACTCCAATAAAAATTGACGGGGTTCATTATGTGGACGGAGGTGTCTTCCAGAACCTGCCCGTACCTGCAATTCGCGAGGAGTGCCGCAAGGTCATTTCCTTCAGCCTGCTGCATCTGGAGAATGAGAAGTACCACGACAACCTGATTTCCGTAGCGAACCGTTCGTTCAATATGATCATGGCATCCAATGAACTGGCCGACATGCGCCTGTCCGACCTTGACGTCAAACTGGACACCAGCGGATGCAATGCCTACGACCTCAGCAAACTGGAAATACTCTTCAAAAGGGGCTACCGCCAGACCTGCGAGATGCTCGAGGAGCAGGGCTACAGGCGCGTTCTGGAGCCGGAAACTATAGTATTCAAACAAAAGGAGGAGAACAAGATGGAGAACCTCCGCTCCATAAGACCTCTCAAAGAGGCCATCGCGAGATTCAATCGTTGAGATACCAGGATTCGAACCTGGACAGACAGAACCAAAATCTGTAGTGCTGCCATTACACCATATCTCAATACCAAAAAGAGGTGCAAAGATACTAAATTAAGTCTTTCCAGACAATATCCTTTGCATCAGTTTCGAGAAGAATCTCGTGGCGAAGCCCTTTGTAGAGTTTGCTGTCCACATTGTGATAGCCCCGCTCACGCAAGAACTGCACCGCATTTCCGAAGGCTTTGTCGTCGATTCGGCAAGGATCGTCAGCACCGGAAACAAAGAGTACAGGCATTGAAGGATTCTTCATCTGCCATCCGTCAGCAGAGTAGCACATCTGCATTATCCGCATCAGATTCAAAAAACCGTTGGCAGTAAAGCAGAATCCGCAGAGAGGGTCAGCAATGTACTCCTTCACATTGTCCTTGTTGGCACTGAGCCAGGCATACTCCCCTTCTGACTCAAAAGGCTTGTTGTAGGCTCCGAAGGATATGGAGTTGACCAGTGTCGGACGGTGATGCCAGCCGCGAAGAACCCCGATTATCCAGGACAATGCGGCTCCCATCCCCTTTGCAGGGTTGTCAGACGGGCATCCGCAGACAATCAGGCGGGAGATGCGGTCATCGTACTTGCGGGTGAAAGCACGCACAACCATAGAACCCATAGAGTGACCGAAAAGGGTTATCGGCATGTCCGGATACCGGCTGCGGGCCCAGTCCTGCACCAGAAGCAAGTCCTCGACCAGGGCCTCGGCTCCGCCTTTTCCCATATATCCCAAATCCTCCGGGCTCTTCACGGAAGCGCCGTGTCCGCGGTGGTCGTGGATTACGCATACATAGCCATTCCCGGCGAGGTATTCCATAAATGGAAAATACCTTTCCTTGTGTTCTGCCATTCCGTGGGAAATCTGGAAGATCCCTTTCGGAGCGCCTTCAGGCTCGAGAACGGCGACGGAAAGCTCGACTCCGTCGTAGAAAGAATTCAGTTTCAGTGTTTCCATATTGAGGTATAATTATAGTCCGAAGGCAAAGATATGGAGTAAATCGGAAAATCAATAATCAAATCCGTGCCGATTTCGCTGAAATAAAAAAGAAAAATTTATCTTTGCAGCCTGATAATAGAAGGGGTGCCTGATGAGCGGAACCATGGTGGCGACGCGTCGAGCTGAGAACATACCCTAGAACCTGATACGGATAATACCGACGTAGGAAAATGAAAAAGATTTCAATTCTTTTTGCGTTAAGCGCATTCTGCGCTCACGCAGCTGCGGCAGCAGACATCAAAACAACTGAAACACAGGAAGATACCACAGCCTTCGAGCAACTCTACGAAGCAGTGGTCAGTGCAACCCGCGCCCCTCAGAGCGCACCTTTCGCCATCTCCAGAATCCAAAGCCGGGAGCTTGAGCAATTCTCCCGCGGCGTGCAGGAACTGCCTTTCCTCTTCGCCCACACTCCCGGCGTACTCGCATGGTCCGACAACGGCCTTGGCACAGGCACCAGCTACCTGCGCATCCGCGGAGCTGCGGACTCCAGAATCAATGTAACAATAGACGGAGTTCCGCTCAACTCCCCTGAGGACCAGTGCGTTTTCTGGGCCAACATGAACAGCTACTCCTCTTTCCTCGGAGGCGTGGAGATTCAAAGGGGTGTAGGAAGCTCATCCAACGGAGACGGAGCCTTCGGAGGCACGGTAGCCCTGAGCTCCAGAACTCCATCCCTTGTGCCAAGCGCGCAGGTGGACTTCAGCTACGGCAGCTACAACTCCCGCAAGGCGGGGGCAAGCCTGTCCACAGGCCTTCTGGGAGGCAAATGGATACTCGACGCAAGCTACCACCACACCGCAACTGACGGGTATATGGCAGGCACGGCAGGCAATTCCGGAAGCTGGATGGCAAGTCTCACCTTCCTTGCATCGAAGGACCTGCTCTTCCGCTACCACAACATAGGCAACTACGAGCACACCGGCCAGGCCTGGAACGGAGTCGATTCCGGAGAACTTCTGGACGGGACCTATGGTAAACCGACCGGCATCTTCGGCTACGAAGACCTCTACCGCGTAGGTCTTGGGCGCTTCAACAGCCTCGCGCAGTGGTATGAACAGAACGAAGACGGCAGTTTCACCCTCCACAACTACGAAGACCCTCTTCGCGGAGGCAAGTGGCAAACTACAGACAACTTCGTTCAGGACCACAACATACTCTCAGTCAGCTGGCAGGCCAGCGAGCTGTGGAAGCTCAGCGCCGCCCTTCACTACACCTGGGGCTCAGGCTATTACGAAGAGCTCAGACCTGAAAATAAGCTCTCCAAATTCGGCCTCAGCTTCGTCAACTCGGAAGGCACCCCCGTCGAGAAAACCGATTTCATCCGCGAAAAAGGCCTTACCCAAAACACCTACGGGCTCATTGCCAATGCCCATAGGCAGGGAGAGAAACTGGACCTGCGCTTCGGTCTTTCGGCCCAGAACTTCAACGGCTGGCACTACGGCTATCTGACCTACATCAAGGATGCGGCCCTGCTCGCTCATCTCAAGCAGACTGCCGCAGACAAATTCGTGGGAGACAATTACCTCTACTACGATTCCGATGCCGTAAAGACCGACCTGAGCGGATTCGTAAAGGCCACCTACACCATTGCTGGCGGACTCAAGGCCTTCGGGGATCTGCAGCACCGCTTCGTGCGCTACACAACCGACGGCATCAATGACAAGTTCATCAAAAACGGGGACGGAACCTACACCAACCAGCGCCTCGACATCAACCAGACCTACAATTTCTTCAATCCTAAGGGAGGCTTCGAGTACACCTCCGGCGCACACAAGGCCTTCGCTTCAGTGGCGCTGAGCCACCGCGAGCCTGAGCGCAACAACTTCACCGACAACGGCAGCTACCCCGCTCCAAAGCCTGAAAGTCTTGTGGACTATGAGCTGGGCTACAACTACGCCGGCCGCAAGCTTCAGATGGGCCTCACGCTCTACTATATGGACTATCACAACCAGTTCGTCTGCACCGGTGAGCTCTCAGACATAGGCGAAGCCCTTACGACCAACATTGCAAAGAGCTACCGCACAGGTGTGGAGCTTGCCGCAGACCTGAAGCTGTTCCGCTGGCTTGACCTCAACGCGGATGCAGCCCTGAGCAGCAACCGCATCCTGGACTTCGACGAAGTTGTGGAAGACTGGGACAATGAGGACAAGCCCATAACCATACACTACGACAACTCTGCCCTCGCCTTCTCTCCGAGCGCAATACTCGGAGGCGGATTCACCCTCCACAAGGGAGGAGCAAGGCTCAACTGGCGCACAAGCTATGTTTCACGCCAGTACCTCGACAACACCGAGTGCGAGCAGCGCAGCCTGCCGGAATATACCAGGACAGACGTCAACCTCAGCTACACCATCAC
>CAKMNE010000086.1 GCA_927798505.1 uncultured Bacteroidales bacterium | reverse complement strand
AGAGCATCAGCAGCATCATGAGCTGGGCGCAGAGGACTCGCAGGAACATGGTCAGAGGGTAAACCGTGGCGTAGGCTACCGCCGCTTCGTCGCTGCCCGCATCCTGCTCGGAGGCAAATGCAAGGGCTGGCGGGTTGGTGCACGCTCCGGCGAGCAGTCCGATCAGGGTGTTGTAGTTCAGCTTGAACAGGTATTTGCCTATGAGTGAGGACAGTAGCAGAGGCAGCAGGGTGATGACCGCGCCGTAGGCAATCCATATCAAACCGCCTTTGTTCACGATAGTGTCGACGAACCCGGTACCGGCCTGAAGCCCTACGCATGCAAGGAAAATGGATATACCTATTTCCCTGATCATCAGGTTAGCGCTGGTGGTGGAGTAGGTGACCAGCTTGAGCCTTGGCCCGAAGTAGGAAATCAGAATCGAAACTATGAGCGGACCGCCGGCAAGGCCGAGCTTGATGGGCTGGGGGATTCCAGGAATATGAATCGGAATGCTTCCCAGTGCGCAACCGGCGGCTATGCCTGCAAAGATGGCTATGAGATTCGGCTCGTCAAGCTTCTTGACTGAGTTGCCGAGTATCTTTTCCATGGCCTTGATGCTTTCCTCGGCGCCCACAACTGTCACTACGTCACCCAGTTGCAGAACGGTTTGAGGCTTGGCGGAGATTTCGATTCCGGCCCTGCGGATGCGGATTATGGACGCTCCTATGAATTTCTCGAATTCCAGGCTTCCGAGGTGTTTGCCGTTGATTTTGCGCTTGGAGATGATGATTTTTTTGTGAACGTATTTCAGACCGCGGGACTGGGCATCCTGCTCTATTTTCCTGACTTCGTAATCCGCATTGTCCGTAGTCTTTGCAGAGCTGGCAACACTGCCGCTGCTCTTGCGGTACAAGGTCTTCTTTACCAGAATGAAAGCCAGAATCGCACCGACCACACCAAGTGGATATGAGACTGCGTAGCCGAGGGCGATTCCCGAAGGGTCTCCTCCGTTAGCATCTACAAATGCCTGCTGGGCTGCGCCCAGACCGGGGGTATTGGTGACCGCTCCTGACATTACGCCTATCATGGTCGGGCCGTCAGTGCCAGTCAGTTTGATCAGTACCGCGGTTGTTCCAACTCCCAGAAGGACCAGGATGGTTGAGAGGAGATTGAGTTTGATTCCACCGGCGCGGAAGCTGGAGAAGAAGCTCGGTCCGACCTGCATTCCTATGCTGTAAACGAACAGGATCAGTCCAAGTTCCTTCAGAAAATGAAGGAGCTCCGCTTCTAGAGTCAATCCGAAGTGCGAGAATATGATTCCCACAAAGAGTATCCAGGTTACGCCAAGCGATATTCCGAATAACTTGCACCTGCCGAGGACCTTTCCCAAGGCGATTACGGTGCTTAGAATGATAATTGAAAGTGCTATTGTCATTTTAACCAACCATTTGCCCGCTCCATAACCGCGTTTGTCGATCTGAGGATGCGGATAAATTCATCGGCAGCTCTTTTCCTGTAGACTTTTTTCAAGGTGTGGACACAGCCTTCCATCTGAGTCTGAGGGGCTTCGATAGGAATGGCAACCAGGTTTTCTTTCTGGTAGAGGGTGGCTTCCGAAAGGAAGGAAACCATCTGTGTGGCCCGCACTATATCCAGAAGGACATTGACTTCATTGATTTCGACCACAATGTTCAGCTTCTCCGTGGAGCCCGGGAAGAAGTACTCGAAAGCCCTCCTTGCCTGGGTTTCGTGTGCCGGCATTACAACCTTGTAAGGCATTATATCCTCTATTTTCAGGCTGGAACGGGCGGCGAGCGGGTGCTTGCGGTTTACTATTACCGAAAGTTGATTGTCGAAAAGAATGTGTGACTCTATCTCTTCATCAAGACGGTTGGGCTTGAAACAGAGCACGAAGTCCACTTCGCGCTTGCGGAGCATCTCAAGAAGCTCCTCCATGGTGCGGCATATGATGTTCAGCCGCACTCCGGGATACTGTTTGGTGAATTCGCCAACTGCCTCCGTGAGGACAGGGGCAAAAGTGTAGGATATGCCGATGTTCAGAACTCCGGACAGCATTTGCTTGAGGTCGCTTATCTGCGTTACGCAGAGTTCGGCGTCCTGCAGCGTACGCTTTGCAATCGGCAGGAGATGCTCCCCGCTCTCGGTAAGCGTCACAGAGTGCGAGTCCCGTTGCAGAAGTTCCGCCCCGAGTTCCTGCTCCAGGCAGCGGATCTGCTGGGAGAGAGTGCTTTGGGTGATGAACAGGGCACGGGCGGCTTCCGAAAAGTTGAGGGTTTCCGCCGTTTTGACAAAGTACTTCAGCTGTCGTAGTTCCATATATGCTAATCTTCGAGTTCTCTGTAGTGAGCCAATCCTTCCTGAACTGTCTTCGCGTTGTTCAAGTCAATCTTTGTCCTATGGTTGGAGCTAAGACTGTCCAGGGCTTTGAGTACCATTGCTAGAATAAGCATTGCAGCGATGAGAACGATGACTTTCATAATACTTTGCATTTTAAGTTCTTTTTTTTGTTTGACTGTGCAAAGGTATTCCGGCCGTGTGGCCTTGCAAAGAATCGGTTCGTGTTTCTTTCAATCGCCGCGTTCGCTTCTGTCAATAACAACTCTGGTGCAAAGATAACATTTCATACATTTTTCCGAATGGATTATCCTTTAATTTGCGTAAGTTTGCATAGACTCTAAAACACTATTTTTATGGAAGGTCTTCTCAAAGGTAAAGTCGCTGTAGTTACGGGCGGCACAAGAGGCATAGGTTATGCCATAGTGAAGAAATACATCGAAGCCGGGGCGGTCACCGTCCTTTGCGGCTCTCGCGAGGAAACTGCCACCAAGGCGCTTTCGAGGATCAAGGCCGAGTGCCCTGACGCGCAGGTTGAGGCAATATGGCCAAATCTCAGCGACAGGGCGGAGGTCAGCGCCGCCTTCGCCGGGATCAAGGAGAAATATGGTTCTCTGGACATCCTTGCCAACAATGCGGGCATCTCTCAGAACACCCCGCTTTTTGACTATAAGGATGAGGATTTCGAAAAGATTCTCGATCTCAACATCAAGGCCCTGTATGTTTGCAGCCGTGCTGCCGCCGAGATTATGAAAGAGCAGGGCGGTGGAGTTATCATCAATACCAGCTCAATAGTCAGTTTCAACGGACAGGGGACAGGTTGCGGTTACCCAACTTCGAAATTTGCCGTCAACGGCCTTACCAAGTCTCTCTCCCGTGAACTCGGGCGTTATGGGATTCGCGTCAATGCAGTTGCTCCCGGTGTGACACGCACTGATATGGTGGCTGTCCTTCCGGATGAGATGATCCAGCCTATTATCAGGAATATCCCTTTGGGCAGGATGGCTGAGCCTGAGGACATTGCGAATGCTTTCCTCTTCCTTGCAAGCGATTTGGCGTCATACATTTCGGGAGCGATACTTCCGGTAGCCGGAGCAGTAGTTATCTAGGAGTTATGAATATAGGAGACAAAATGCCGTTTTTCGAGGTCAAGGACCAGGACGGCAAGACAGTCAGTTCAGAGGATTTGCTGGGCAAGGGCCGCAAAGTGGTACTTTATGCCTATCCGAAGGATTCCACCCCGGGCTGCACGGCAGAGGCTTGCAGTTTCCGTGATGCTTTTCAGGAGTTGAGCGCTGCCGGTTACACCATTGTGGGAATCAGCAAGGATTCGGAGAAGTCGCACAGCAATTTCCGCTCGAAGCATGAACTTCCGTTCACCCTTCTCGCGGATACCCAGACCACCCTTCTTCAGGCTCTCGGGGCCTGGGGTGAGAAGAAGTTCTGCGGAAAGACCTGCGTGGGCACCCTGCGCAAGACCTTTGTGTTCTCTTCCGAGGGTGTGCTCGAGCGCATCATCGACAAAGTGGACACCAAAAACGCCGCTGCGCAGCTGCTGGAAGGGGAGTAGTGCCAAAAGACGACTTTGCAACGTGGTTGCAGAGATTCTTGTCTATGTTTGCGGTGTTAAATGACAGCAACATGAACGCACACGAACACAATCACCACCACGATCACCACCACGAAACTGCGGGAATACCGGCAAGGGTGCTGGTCCTGGCAATAGTCATCAATGTAATATTTGTGGCAGCTGAAGCCGGTGTGGGCTGGTGGAGCAATTCCACCGGACTCCTTTCCGATGCCGGTCACAATCTCAGTGACGTCCTCGGACTGATTCTCTCGCTTATTGCCATAGGTCTTGAAAGCCGTGCGCGTTCATCGTCCAAGAAGATTTCGCGCTACATAACCCTTGCTAACGGACTCTTGCTTATGGCTGCCGTAGTGCTGATTCTGGTGGAGAGCATAGAGAAAATCATCAGTCCGGTGGAGGTCAACGGTACCGCTGTGATTATCACCTCGGCCGTGGCCATATTCATCAACGGATTCACCGCATGGCTCCTGATGAAGGGTGGCGGGGACAATATCAACATCAAAGCGGCCTTCCTTCATGCAGCCACCGATATGCTCGTCTCCGTCGCGGTCGTAGTATCCGGCGTAATCATACGCCTGAGCGGCTGGAACATCGTGGACCCGCTGCTCAGCCTGATTGTCACGGTGATCATCGCCGTTCCTACAATAAAGTTGCTGATTCACACGGTAAGGGAAATCCGCGCTTTGTGAAAAATTCGTAACTTAGCCTCCCAATGGACGAAGTCGAGAAAATACTTGAAGAAGCGGGAGTCAAGCCGACTGCCAACCGCATACTGCTGATGCGCGAGATCATAGGCGCAGCCCATCCCTTCACCCTTGCGGATATGGAGCAGCGACTGCAGCCTATGGACAAGTCTACCATATTCCGAACGCTTGGCACCTTCCTGGAGCACAGGCTCATACACGAAGTGGACACCGGCGGCCCGGCCATGATGTACTGCCGCTGCGTATGCGAGCAGGGCCATGAGCACCAGCATATCCATTTCACCTGCACCCGCTGCGGCCAGACCTTCTGCATTCGCAACATCGACCCGTCCTGCCTGCCACGCCCGGACGGCTTTCAGGTCGAGCAGGTCAACTGCGTGATGAAAGGCCTCTGCCCGAAATGTGCCGGCCGGGGATAATAGTTTTTTGAGATATGAATCAAGTTTGGCTCAGTGCGGCAGGGCTCAGTCTTGCCACAGTTATCGGATCGGTCTTGGGATTTTTCATCAAGGCGCTGCCGCATAAATGGAACGATGCGGTGCTCGGCTTTTGCGCAGGCGTGATGCTGGCTGCGTCAACGGTGGGACTTATTCTACCGGCGGCGGAGCAGGCGGGAATCGGCCGGTGGTGGCTGGTGCTGATTGGGGTGATTGGCGGTATGCTGTTCCTGAATGTACTGGACCTGCTGACTCCGCATCTGCATAAGCTCACCGGGCTGGACGAAGAGGAGCATCGCAACAATGCTTCGCTGAACCGTGTGCTGCTGTTCGTACTCGCAATAGCTCTGCACAAATTCCCGGAGGGTATTGCCGCGGGAGTGGGATTCAATGCCGCCGACAGCAGTTCCGCCTGGGCGGTCAGCTTTGGAATCGCGCTGCAGAATGTGCCTGAAGGAATGGTAGTTATCGCTCCGCTGCTGATTGCGGGAGTCTCGAAGTTGCGTACCTTCCTGATTTCCCTTGCCATTGCCTTGCTGGAAGTTTTGGGTGTATGGGTTGGCTATGGTATGGGTTCCATCTCCACGCTTATGTTGCCGGTGATGCTGGCGCTGGCCGGAGGGGCAATGCTCTATGTCGTGAGTGACGAGATGATTCCCGAAACCCATTCCCATGGCTATCAGAAAATCGCCACCTACGCCCTCGTGCTCGGCTTTGTCACCCTGGTATTTCTCGACCTGGCTTTTTGAGGCCATTTTGCCCTCCGGATGGCATGATTGGGCAGATTCACGAACTTGCGAAATAACTATTTATCTATGAGTACTTTAGGAAATATTCTCTGGTTTATTCTGGGTGGATTCATCCTCGCCGTTTACTATGCGGTTTTCGGACTGCTGATGTGTATCACCATAGTCGGTATCCCTTTCGGACTCCAACTCTTCAAACTTGCCGGACTGGCACTGTGTCCATTCGGCAAGGATGTCGAGGTTTTGTCGGATTCCGGCTGCCTTCCCGTGGCGTTCAACATTCTGTGGATACTCACAGGCTGGTGGGAGATAGCCATTGTGCATCTAGTTTTGGGAGTGCTCTGTGCCATCACCATAATCGGAATCCCTTTTGCAAAAGCCCATTGGCGTCTGCTGAAACTCAGTTTCCTCCCATTCGGCTCCTCGAGGTGACACCTTGGCGGTTTTTTTTGCGCGCAGGCGGTTTCAGTTTTTACATAATTTCCTTTTATTCGCAACAAATATAGTTTCTTGCGAATAAAAAACAAAATTAATTCGCAAACTTTGCGAATTAATATAAACCTATTCGGATTTACTTTCTGCTATATAATGCAAAATAGCGAGTTGGCTCTACAGCGCAAGCAGGCGGCGGAGATTGCAGCCGATGAAATTGCCGGCAAC
>CAKMNE010000085.1 GCA_927798505.1 uncultured Bacteroidales bacterium | reverse complement strand
AACTTACCACCGAGCTGAACACCCTTTGAGTGTCCGGTAATCTTGATAGGAACGTTGATTGCGATTGGCTTCTGCTCGTTAACTGCGAGGAAATCCACGTGCAGGCATTCGTCTGTCACAGGGTGGAACTGGAGTTCGTGAAGAACTGCAGTGTATTTTGTGCCGTCAAGGTTGAGATCGACGATGTATGAGCAAGGAGTGTCGGTGACAGTCTTGAGTTCCTTTGCATCAACGGTGAAAAGTACGTTCTCGATTCCGAGACCATAGAGGTTGCAAGGAACGAGTCCCTGTGCGCGGAAGGCCTTGATGACAGCCTTGTTGCCAGCCTGACGAAGCTGACCGTTAAGTTCAATGTGCTTCATTGTTTTGCTTTGTTTAAAATGTGTTACTCAGTCCGGCTCCCCGGACCCCATTGCACCAAAACCGCCTGAGCGATTTTATTGCGGCGCAAATATAGAAAAAATATTTGATTATTCCTTATATTTGTCGGAATGAAGAACTTGAAAGCGATAATCCTGGAAATGCTGTGTGCACTGGCTATTGTCAGTTGCACGGCTGTTCCCGAGCCTTTTCCCGACTCCCGCGACAGGCTGCCTTACGACAGGGAGATAACACCCGGCCTGGGCTATCAGAAGGTAATGATACTCTATTCCGAAGGCTATAACGACCTCGTATCCAACCTGGCACTGAACATCAACCAGTTCTGTCAGGGAGATGTCCCATATTTCAACGAAAGAAATGTGGTCCTGGTCTATTCCCACGCTGCGGAGCGCAGGGGAGACTACACCACCGAGACCGCTCCTGTCCTGTACAGGCTCTACACTCATGGGGACAGCGTATGCAAGGACACTCTTGCGACCTTTGACCCCAAGGCCAACACTCTGACTCCCGGCTTTATGCGTTCCGTGATGGAAACCATAGCCAGAACCTTCCCTTCCAGGCATTACGGTCTGGTGATCTCTTCCCACGGGAACGGCTGGATTCCTTCCGACTATTCAGGGGAAAATCTGGATATGAGCATAGCACCTTCGTGGATCGGTGCCCAGTATGACGGGTCTTATCGCAACCGCAAGTCTTTGGATATAAGTCAGTTGCGCGATGCGATTCCTTTCCGGCTGGACTACATTGCCTTCGATGCCTGCCTGATGGGAGGAGTGGAGGTGGCATATGAGCTCAAGGATTTGTGCGATTACATTGTAGCGTCTCCTACCGAAGTGATCAGTGACGGATTCAACTATACCAACATGGCCTCCAGGCTGCTTGGCGACGGCGATCCGGACCTGCAGGGACTTTGCGAGGATTATTTCAATATGTGCGCTAATTCCGACAGCTACGCCACCATAGGCCTGTACGACTGCTCGAAGATGCAGGACCTGGCCGATGTGAGCAGGGATATTTTCGAGGCGCACCGCGACGAGGTGATGCTGGTCAATACCTGGGATGTGCAGAGTTACAACTATACTTTCAGCTACAATTACGATTTCAGGGACTATGTCAGGGCTATGAATGCGAGCGAAGAGGAGCTTCAGGCTCTTGACAAGGTCCTTGCAGAACTGGTGATATACAAGAATTCCACTCCCTATTTCATATCTACTCCAATAGATCCTGACCGATTCAGCGGCATAGGTACCTATATCCCGACTTCCGGCAGGCCTACGCTCAATTCCTGCTTCCGCGAAACAGCCTGGAGCGAGGCGACCGGTTTGCTGCAATAAGAGCCATGGAAGACAAGCGCAAAAGGCTGCTGGACGATTATGCCTATTACCTGGGTGTGGAGCGGGCAATGTCCCCGAATACGGTCAGCGCATACTGCGGCGATGTGCGGTCCTTTCTGTGCTCTCCCTTTGCCTCCGACCTTGCCGCTCTGGGCTGCGATGAGCTTACGGGCTATCTCGCTTCATGCTCCGAAATGCTTTCCAAGCGCTCCCAGGCGAGGCTGCTGAGCTCCCTTACTTCCTTTTTCGACTATCTGGTGAAGGAAGGTGAGCGGAAGGACAATCCCTGCGACAAGGTGGATGCTCCCAAACTGGGCCGTTACCTTCCGGTCGTGCTCTCCGTAGAGGAAGTGGATGCCATCATTGAAAGCGTAGATACAAGCACCCCGTCAGGGGCCAGGGACCGCGCCATACTGGAAATACTGTACGGCTGCGGGCTTCGTGTGAGCGAGGCCTCATCCCTTCGCATTTCCCACGTCTTCATCAAAGAGGGCTTCGTGCGTGTGGTCGGCAAGGGCAACAAGGAAAGGCTGGTGCCGATGGGGGAGTCCGCCGCCGAGGCTTTTGCCGCCTGGCTTGCCGTGCGTCCCGAGCCTTCCGGCCCCCGGTATTCGGACCTTGCCTTCCTGAACCGCTTCGGAAAGCAGCTGAGCCGGGTGTCCATATTCAAGATGATAAAAAAGCAGGCCCTGCTTGCCGGCGTGACCAAAGACATCTCTCCGCACACCTTCCGCCACAGTTTTGCCACCCACCTGGTTGAAAATGGCGCGGATTTGCGCGCTGTCCAGGAAATGCTGGGTCACGAGAGCATACTCACTACCGAAATATACACCCACATCGACACTGCGACCTGGCAGGCGGCTATTCTGGAGCATCACCCTCGCCGGCAGGGACGATAAGGCAGTGCGACAGTTTCGTGTACTGCCCTTCATCTACCACTCCCGCTTCCCTCAGCTGCTCAAGAGTCCACTTTTCGCGAGGCATCGTGCTGCGCCACAGTGCAATCGAGCGGGCCGTGCGCGAGCTGCGTATCGCAGGGTGCTTGCGCATAGCCTCTTCATCCATAGTCCAAAGCGGCAGGGCAACCGGGTTGCCGCAGTACACCAGGTCCTCGATGAGGGCATAGCGCTCTTCGTCGAAGCGGTATATGTCCATAAGCTGCTTCGTGCTGCCGTAACCGCCCAGGCTGTTGCGGTATTCCACCATCTTGGAGGCGAACCATGGGCCTATGCCCGGCAGCGCGTCGAAGGCGGCCGAGTCGGCGGCATTGATGTCCAGCTTTGGAATGTCGATGAATGGTTCCAGCCTCTCGAAAACGCTGTCCGCCACCACGAAGGACTTCGCAAAGTCGGCGGCGCGGTGGTAGCGACCTCCTTTAAGGCGGTAGTTTATAAGGCTTTGCGCCTGTTTCTCGGAAAAGCCCAGCCGCATGAACTCTTCGAGCGTGGCCTCGTTCGGGTTGAAGCGGAAGGTCTCGACCTTGCGCTCGCGCTTCAGGCTCTGCGCCCTGACTTTCTGCACTACGGGGCTATGCTGCGCCTCCCTTCGTTCCACCTTCGCAGGGGCTGCATTAGGAGCGGCCGCGCTTGCCGTCTGCGGCGTGCTCGCCGTCTGCGGTGCGGCTGGGGCTTCGGCTTGAGGCGGAGCCATATATACATAAACGGTATCCGGCGCGTCGCGGTTCGCTTCAATGCGCATCACCGCGGCCCTTTGGATGAACAGGCAGATTTGGTAGCCGAGAATGAGGAATACCAGGGATATGGCTCCGACTTTGAAGGTGGAACTAACCCTGCGTTCTGTATTTGTTGACGTGTTCTTGCCGTTTTTGCTGAGGTGCTCCGGCGAGAACGATGACGATTTCTCCTTTTGCTTCGTTTTCATTGAAGTAATTCACAAGTTCCTGAAGAGTTCCCCGGTGATGGGTCTCATGTAGTTTTGATATTTCGCGTGCCACGGAGCACTCGCGCTCAGCTCCGAACACCTCGGCAAATTGCTCGAGGGTGCGCAGCAGGCGGTAGGGCGATTCGTAGAAAACCATAGTTCTCTGCTCCGTTTTCAAAGATTCCAGCAGGCTCTGTCTTCCTTTTTTCTGCGGAAGGAAACCTTCGAAGCAGAAACGGTCGCAAGGCAGTCCGGATGATACTATGGCAGGGATGCAGGCTGTGGCTCCCGGAAGAGTCTGAACCTCAATCCCTTCTGCGGCACAGGCCCTGGCCAGCAGGAAGCCCGGGTCGGAAATGCCCGGAGTGCCGGCATCGCTGACCAGCGCAACATTGAGTCCTCCAAGGATGCGCTCCTTGATCATTTCCACCGTCTGATGTTCGTTGTATTTGTGGTGGGAAACCAATCTGCCCTTTATCCCATAGTGCTGAAGCAGCACTGAGCTGGTCCTGGTATCCTCCGCGAGTATGAGGTCGGCGCTTTTGAGCACCTCCACTGCCCTGAAGGTCATGTCGGAGAGATTTCCGACTGGAGTAGGTACGATAAAGAGCGTTCCCGGCATAGTCTATCTGAGTTTGCGGCGTGCGGCCATCATGAATCTGTACACCACTTCCGAGTTGAGGTTCCATTCCGGGAAACGGGCTACCAGCCAGGCTATGGCATCCTCAAGGGACTTCATTCCGTTAAGCGCGCTGATGGTGCTTTGGAACAGGCTCGGGTCTTCGCGGAAGAGGGTGTTGATAAAGAGTACCCGGTCGTTGAGCGAGATGCCGCTTATCATATTGGCTACTTCGCCTCCCGGCATATCGTTCATCCACTGGAAGCTGTGGAGGTCGGGCAGCTGGCTTCTGCCCTGATTGTCAATTTCTATATCCAGGTCCAATGCAATCTCCGGCTCTTCGGCCTGCGGTTCGGCTTGCTCTTGCTGCAGCTCGGTGTGCTCTTGTGGCTCTTCGGCCTGCGGCTCTTGCAGCCCTTCGATTTGCTGCTGCTGCAGTTGTTCGGCTTGCTGCTTCGGATCATCGTCCTGCGGTTCGGCGGCAAGTGCCTGAGTGTCAAGAAGCTGCTTTTCGAGCTGGTCGATGCGCCCGCTCAACGCTGCGATTTCCGCGCGCAATTCGTTGATAATATCTGTCGTTTCCATTGGGCCGAATGTACTCTTTTTCTTATTTTTGTGGTACAAACACAAAGCTACAAATGTTTTCAGAAAACCACAAGAGATCGGGCTGCATCGAGGTAATCTGCGGCTCCATGTTCTCCGGCAAGACCGAGGAACTCATCAGAAGGCTCAAGAGAGCCCAGTTTGCGAACCAGAAGATTGCCATCTTCAAACCGACCATCGATGTCAGGTATTCCGATGTCGAGGTTGTGTCCCACGACCTCCACAGTCTCAAATCAACTCCAATCACTGACGCCTCCTTCATGCTCGAAATCCCTGAAGACATTCAGGTGGTCGGCATAGACGAAGCCCAGTTTTTCGGAGAGAACATAGTGGATGTCTGCCAGACTTTGGCAAACAGGGGAGTCAGGGTAATCATCGCCGGACTGGACACCGACTTCCTCGGCAAGCCTTTCGGACCCATGCCGGCTCTTATGGCAATAGCTGAGGATGTGCAGAAAGTGCACGCAATCTGTGTGAAATGCGGCAATCTTGCCAACCATTCGCACCGCCTTTCCAAGAGCGAGGATCTTGTGGTGCTCGGAGAAAAGGACATCTACGAGCCGCTCTGCCGCGAGTGCTACAACAAAGCCCTGGAAGAGGAGTCGAAGTAATGCCTATTCGGCATACTTCGCTTCCTGCTTCTCAATCAATTCGTCGAGGACTCCCTCGTCGAAATAGTTGATTTTCATTGCCTTCTTGACCTCGGCAAGAGTCTGTGCCGCAACGCGGCAGGCCTCCTGCGAACCCTTGCGCAGCACCTCATAGACATATGGGATGTTCTGCTCAAGTTCCTTGCGGCGTGCCCTGATCGGTTCAAGCGTGTCGTTGAGCACGGCGGCGAGGAAGTTCTTCACCATCATATCGCCAAGCCCGCCCTGGCGGTATTGGGCCTTGACCTCGTCGAGGCTGTGGAACTCGAAACTTGCCTTCCTTCCTGTGAAGCAGCTGCCGAATTTGTCAAAGTGCTCAGGCTTGCAGAATGCGTCCAGGTAGGTGAAGACGGTGTTGCCTTCCACCTTGCCCGGGTCGCTGACCTGCAGGTGGCCGGGATCGGTGAACATGGTCTTGACCTTGGCCGTTACCTGCTCCGCTGAATCAGAGAGGTATATGCAGTTGCCCAGCGACTTGGACATCTTCGCCTTGCCGTCGGTGCCCGGCAGTCGCAGGCAGGCGGCATTGTCGGGAAGCAGAATCTCCGGCTCCACGAGTACCTTGTCGTAGGTTGCGTTGAATTTGTGTACTATCTCGCGGGTCTGCTCTATCATAGGGGCCTGGTCCTCGCCTACGGGCACTGTCGTTGCCTTGAAGGCGGTGATGTCGGCTGCCTGGCTGATAGGGTAGCAGAAGAAGCCCACCGGTGTTCCGGCCTTGTTGTCGCCGTCACCGTCGGCGAAGCCTCGCATCTGGATTTCGGCCTTGACCGTAGGGTTGCGCTGAAGCCTCTGGACTGTCACCAGATTGTTGTAGAAGAAGGTGAGTTCGGTGAGCTCGCTGACCTGGGATTGGATGAATATGGTCGACTTCTCCGGGTCCAGACCGGCTGAGAGATAGTCGAGGGCCACCTCGAGTATATTCTCCCGCACCTTCTCAGGATTGTCGGCATTGTCGGTAAGCGCCTGTGCATCGGCAATCATGATGAAAATCTTGTCGAACTCCCCGCTGTTCTGCAGCCCTACCCTGCGGCGCAGTCAGACTACGTAGCGTCC
>CAKMNE010000084.1 GCA_927798505.1 uncultured Bacteroidales bacterium | reverse complement strand
CCTATGACTATATGCTGCCTTATGGAAAACACCATACAGTGCTTCCTTGACAGGATGGAGAAGTAGTCGGTTTACCTGTCCTTCCAGTTGCAGTAAGGATCAAGGGCAAGACTGGAATTGAAATATCTGCTGTCAAGGCTCACTTCCTTTCCTATCCACGACGGCAATTCAAAGGTCTCATCCTCCGACCTGAGTTCCAACTCGGCGAGAATGAGGCCTTCGTTGTCCCCGAAGAACCTGTCAACCTCCCAGTCGTGTCCCTTGAAAGGCACAATGTATCGTATCTTGTCAATCACTCCCGGACCGCATAGCGGCAGCAGGCTGAGGGCATCTTCCTTAGGGATGCGATGTTCCCACTCGAAACGGCTGATGCCATTGTTCCTGCCTTTGACGCAGATGAATGCCTCATCGCCTTTTACCCTCACCCTTACCGTTCTGTCCGGATCCGGGTTGAGATACCCCTGACATATGTGCACGGAAGATACAGCATACGGTTCAAAATCACCGCAAACAAGATACTTTCTTTCGATTTCCTTTGCCATAAATTATGATTTGAGGCGAATTTACACTTTTTTGACGATATTTGCCGTATGATAATACCTTCCCTGCTTGAACCGGGCGACTGCATAGCTATTGTAAGCCCTTCCTATCATCTTGATGATGAACAATTTGACGCTGCCATCACTGCCGTGGAACGAATGGGCTTCCGTGCAATCCCGTCTCCTCATTCCAGGGATAGATTCCTCGATCGCTATTCCGCGGCTCCCGAGTTGCGCGCCGATGACCTGAAATGGGCGTTCAATGACCCCGGGATCAAGGGCGTACTGGCATCCAGGGGCGGTTACGGAACCATTCAGATTCTGGATCTGCTTGGACCTGAACTCCTCAGCAGCCATCCCAAGTGGATGATAGGGTATAGCGACATCACTTCGCTCCACGCCCTGTCCCTGTGTGCCGGTGTGCAAAGCCTCCACGCCGCCATGGGTTCTTTCATTGCAAAGGATGGAGCAGATTCCGAATCGATTGATTTGCTGCGCAGTTTTCTTTGCGGGGGTCCGCAGAAATATTCCTGGACTCAGGCAATCCCGGGAATCGACGGCCGTGCCGAAGGCGTGCTGGTAGGTGGCAACCTTGCGACCCTTGCGCCCCTTGCCGGCAGTGCCTACGATCCGTTCCGATTCAGGGACATAATACTCTTTATCGAAGAGGTAGAGGAAAGCGCTCACAACATCGACAGGATGCTCCGAACCCTCGCTCTGCACGGCGCCCTCGACAGGGTCAGAGGGGTACTTTGCGGCGCTTTCACCGATTGTGGGGACGAATTCTCCTGCGGCTCGGTGGAGGCCCTGCTTTCCCGAACCTGCTTCTGCCCCAGAAATGCTCTTTCCGTGCTGCCAAAGGCAATCCCCGTAGCCTACTCGTTTCCGGCAGGCCACGGGGGTCGCAATGTGCCTCTAGTCGAGGGCTGCAGCTATGTGCTTGAAACCAGAGGACTTGACTGCTCGCTCATCCCTGTGGGAAAATAGCGGTGTGCCGCCGTTCTCCAGGCCCCTGCGCTTTCACTACAGAGACTTCTCGATACGGTGATGTCCCGGACCGAATGCGGTGCTTGAGCTTTCTCCCGGAAGGGTCACGCTTGCGTGGGCACCCTCAGGAATGGAGAATTCCCACACCCAATTCTTATCTTCGTACCACCATTCGCTGCTGACAGGACCGGCGCTTGTATTTAAGCTGGCCTTGACATAGCCGAGTCTGCGGTCAGGAACCGGTTTCATTATGATATGTCTGAATCCCGCTTCAGCAGGGTCGCTGGAGATTCCGGCAGCGGTTTCCCAGATCCATTCGCAAACGCATCCGTATGCATAGTGGTTGAAACTGTTCATGCCCTTGGGACCCATACCCTGATCAAGCATATAGCTGTTCCAACGCTCCCAGATTGTTGTTGCTCCGTTGTCTATCGAGTAGAGCCAGCTTGGATTCTTGTGCTGAAGCAAAATCTCGTAGGCGAGATCAACCATACCGTTCTCGGTAAGGGTTGACATCAGTATCGAAGTTCCGAGGAAGCCTGTCTGAAGGCAGTTGCCCTTGTCTTCGATATTTTTGCGCAGACGGGCGCACACATTGCTCTTTGCCTCACCGCTCACAACTCCAGTGCGAAGCTCGAACAGGGCAGGAGTCTGCATGGTGTTGAGTATCTGGCAGTGGAAGTTTCCCTTGTCGTCGATGAAGTTTTCCCTTATGTACTGCCTTGCCTCTTCTGCCATCCTTGCATAGCGTTCGGCATCCCTGCCGGATGCACGTGCCATATCGCTCATCATATCTGCATTTGTAGCCCAATAGCAGGCGGAGAGGAAGTTCCAGTAAATCAGCGCATCAGGCGTAGGGTGCCTGTTGCCTTGCTTATCCCATATGTAAGCCTTCCTCGAACAGCTCTCGAGCGGTTCGTAGCTCAGCCAGTCCGCCCATTGACGGTCGCCGTTCTCTTCCAGGAGCGTCTTGTGATCGTATTTGGTATCGTAGATGTGCTGCATGAACCTGTCCATGGCTTCCCAATTCTCATCCACTATGGAAACGTCGTCGAACTGCTTCCAGACTGTCCAAGGAACGATGATTCCGGCATCAGCCCATCCAAGTCGCATCATAGAGGTAGGCTCTGCACCATACTGAGCCAGAGGAGCAACTCCTGGGAATCCTCCTTTTTCGTTCTGAGTGTCCCTCATATCCCTCATCCATTTGTGGAAGAAGCGCCTTGTATCGGCAAAGAAGGTTCCGGTTTCGGCAAACACCTGGGTGTCGGCGGTCCATCCCAACCTCTCGTTTCGCTGCGGACAGTCGGTGCTGACGGACAGATAGTTCGAGCGCTGTCCCCATAAGGTATTGCTGATCAGCTTGTTGATATCTTCGTTACCGGTTTCCAGGAATCCTCTCCTCAGGTCTTCCGAAATCGATGATACCGGAACTGAACGCAGTGAACTGATGCGGACCTTGCCAGTACATTCTATGGACGCGAAACGGTAGCCGAAGAAAGTGCATTCCGGCCTGTAGCTGACATAGTCCTTGTCTCCCGCAAAAGTGTATATGGCCTTCATTCCATATTCCGGAATACGCAGGTTTGTCCTGTGGACGCTTCCCTCCGGTCCGTCCATTCCGCGGCTTTCCGCTCCGTTTCCGTCATTGAGCAGTTCCGCCGGCAGGAAAGTCAGTACGGTGCCCTCTTCAGCCTTGAATACGAATTCGGGTACCGCGGCGCAGTTCTGTCCGAAGTCAACGACCAGCTTTTCTCCCGGGTTCAGCTCGATTACGTCACCGTCGGAGTACTCGCGCTTGATGACAACCTTGCCGTATTGCCCTACGGTGTTGCCGCTAACCTCTTCCCAGACATACATCTTCTGTGGCGCGAGTTCGATGTCTTTGAGCAGATAGATCTCGGCTCCTTCCGTAGGCACTATCTTACCTTCAAATTCCCTGTTTATTTCGGGGGTGCCGAGTTTTTCGGGTGTTAGATATCCCGGAAGAATACGTGCGTCATACTCCTCGCCGTCAAATATCGCAGCGTGGGTTACAGGACCAGCGATGCCGGCTTTCCAATCCTTGCAGTTGGTGCCGAAATACTCCTTGCGGCCGTCAGAATAGCAGAGCTCAAGCACGCCGCGGAATGCGGGTTTCTTTCCAATCATACCCTCGTTGTTCGGAGGCGTGACGATCTTGTCGGCCCACCATCCCGGGGTGGACTGCACGGCAAGGCGGTTTGAAGCCCCTTTCTTGCAAACAAAGACGTCGGTGATGTCGTAAGTGAAGGAAACCTTGGTCTTGCCGTAATGGGTGAACCCGGGCTTGAGTATCTCTTCGCCTATCTCCTTGCCGTTAACGTAAAGCCTGTATACTCCGAGTCCCGTGGTCATCCATTTCGCGCTGACAACCTTTTTAGCATTGACCGGATCGCATACGAACCAGCTTGCACCGTCTGCCGCCCTTTCGTTTCCTCCGACAATCTTGCCGGTAATCACGGGAGCGTCTGCAGCGGATATCCACTCGGACTTCTCCCAGAGAGCCCCGTCAAGGGCGGGAATGAGTTCGCCGTATTTCTGATCCATCCCGTAGCAGATACTTCCAGCCAGGGATGCCGCAATCAGAGCGGCGCTTGTAAATAGTTTGATAGTCATTTTGTTATTTTATTAAAACATTAATATTCCACATAACGCGGCGAGTGAGGCTCCAACAAGCGGACCCACTACGGGAATCCAGCTGTACTGCCAGTCGCTGCCTCCCTTTTCCTTTATCGGGAGAACGAAATGTGCAAGGCGCGGGGCAAGGTCTCTGGCAGGATTGATGGCGTATCCCGTAGTTGCGCCCAGAGACATGCCTATGGACATTATAAGCATTGTGACAGGAATGGCTCCAAGGTCTCCCATTCCCACTGCAGGGGTGTTGCCCTTTGTGGAAAATGCCAGGATGCAAAGCACGAGAAGCCAGGTTCCGACTATTTCGCTCAGCAGGTTTGTCCATTTGTTCCTGATGGCAGGTGCCGTGCAAAATACTCCCAGCTTGACTGACGGGTCCGGAGTGGCGTCGAAATGGTCCTTGTAAATCAGGTAAACCATTACTGCTCCGCAGAATGCCCCTATCATCTGGGCTGCGGCATACGGAAGCACCCAGGCCCATTTGAACTGTCCGGCTATTGCCAGACCGAGAGAAACAGCTGGATTGAGGTGCGCTCCAGAAATAGGACCTGCGATAAAGACTCCGCACATAACGGCAAAGCCCCAGGCCATGGTGATGACAACCCATCCGGATCCCTGAGCCTTGGTCTTGTTGAGGCAGCAGCCTGCAACGACTCCGTCTCCGAGCAGTATGAGTATGAATGTGCCTATCAATTCGAAAAGGCAGGATTTGAGTAACATAGGTATAGTGTTAAGTGATTATCTGCTCAATGCCCTCCTGACTGCATCGGCCCAACCCTTGCGGGCAAGTTCAATCTGCTGCGAATGTTGAGCCGTGAATGTCCTTTCAATCTGTCGGCTGCGCTTGAGCTCATCAAGATCCGACCAGATTCCGACAGCCAGACCGGCAAGGCAGGCGGCTCCGAGTGCCGTGGTTTCGGTAATAAGCGGGCGCTCCACGTCCCTTCCGATGATATCGGCCTGGAACTGCATCAGAAGGTTGTCGCGTGATGCTCCTCCGTCCACTTTAAGTATGGACAGACTTGTGCCCGCATCCTTTTCCATTGCCTGCACGATATCCATGGTCTGGAATGCAATGCCTTCCAGAGCGGCTCTCGCGATGTGGGCCGCTGTGGTTCCTCTGCTGATTCCATATATGATTCCCTGCGCGTGCTGGTCCCAGTAAGGGGCTCCCAGCCCCGTCATCGCCGGAACGAAATATACGCCGCCCGTGTCCGGAACGCTTGCTGCAAGAGCTTCGACCTCAGAAGATGAACGTATGATTCCGAGTCCGTCACGCAGCCACTGTACCACGGAGCCTCCGACAAATACCGATCCTTCAAGGGCATAACTGACCTTGTCGCCTAATTTCCAGGCAATGGTTGTAAGCAGCCGGTTTTTTGACATAACGGCTGTCTGTCCAGTATTCATCAGCAGGAAACAACCCGTTCCGTAGGTGTTTTTGGCGTCTCCGGCCTCGGTGCACATCTGCCCGAAGAGGGCGGACTGCTGGTCTCCGGCGATTCCGCCAATAGGCACCTCGTGTGCAAATATCGTGGTCTTGGTGTGCCCGTAAACCTCGCTGGAGGACCTTACTTCCGGCAGCATAGACTCCGGGATGCCGAACAGCTCCAGCAATTCCTTGTCCCAGCAAAGCTCGTGGATGTTGTAAAGCATTGTGCGTGAGGCATTGCTGACATCCGTCACATACACGTTGCCCTTTGTAAGCATCCATACCAGCCAGGTATCGACCGTGCCGAAGCGCAGCCTGCCTTGTTCCGCCTTCTGCCTTGCTCCCGGCACGTTGTCAAGTATCCATTTGATTTTGGTGGCACTGAAATAGGCATCTATGATAAGGCCGGTCTTGCTTCTTATCATATCGGTCAGGTTCTGCTCCTTGAGGGAGTCGCAGTACTCCGAAGTGCGTCTGTCCTGCCATACTATGGCGTTGTAAACCGGTTCGGAGGTCTCCGCATCCCATACTATCGTGGTCTCCCTCTGGTTGGTAATTCCTATCGCGGCGATGTCCTTTCCGTTTATGCCTATGGAACTTATCGCCTCGGCTATCACTGCGGCCTGCGAGGACCAGATTTCCATAGGATTGTGCTCCACCCGACCCGGCTCGGGGAAGTACTGGGTAAATTCTTTCTGCGCGCTTGCGCAGATTCTGCATTCGCCGTCAAATACTATGGCCCTTGAACTGCTTGTGCCCTGGTCGAGGGCCAGAATGTACTTTTTCATCTTGTAAAAGTTTTAGTGTACCCCAAATATACCAAAAAATGAGGATGACCGCAAGTATTTGCAGCCATCCTTGAGATTTTATTGGGGCTAAGCCTAGCCGGTAACTTTTTCGAGCCACTTGACCATACCGAGCATCA
>CAKMNE010000083.1 GCA_927798505.1 uncultured Bacteroidales bacterium | reverse complement strand
ACAGGATGGGCAATCTCTCCGACAGGGATTACAGGACCTACATGGACCTCTTCGAATTGATGATGTCCCTGGTCAAGGAGCCGGACCTGCTGATTTACATAAAGTCCTCGGTGCCGCATCTGGTATCCCAAATCCAAAAAAGGGGGCGCGAATACGAGCAGGGCATCAGTCTGGACTACCTTGCAGGCCTGAACAGCCTTTACGAAAAATGGATAGATTCCTACAAGGGAAAGTTGTTGATAATCGACGGAGACAGTCTGGACTTCGAGAACAGAGCCGAAGACTTTGCTTCCATTACGGACAGGATAGACGCTATGCTTTTCGGTTTATTCGAATAATTAATTAAATTTGCGAGATTTAATTTTGTATTTATGCATATAGCTATTGCAGGAAACATAGGCAGCGGCAAGACCACGCTCACCAAGATGCTGGCCGAGCACTATGGGTGGATTCCGAAATTCGAATCTGTGGATTTCAATCCTTATCTCTCTGACTTCTACGAGGATATGGAGAGATGGTCATTCAACCTCCAGATTTACTTCCTCAACAAGAGATTCAAGGATGTCGTCGATATTTCCAAGACTGACGATGTCATCATCCAGGACCGCACCATCTATGAGGACGCAAGGATTTTCGCCCCGAATCTTCACGACATGGGCCTGATGTCCACAAGAGACTTCCAGAATTATTCCGACCTCTTCAACCTGATGATGTCCCTTGTCGGCAATCCTGACTTGCTCATCTACTTGCGCTCCTCGATTCCGAACCTCGTTTCCCAGATTCAGAAACGCGGTCGCGAGTACGAGAAGGGCATCCGCATCGACTATCTTACCGGACTCAACGAGAAGTATGAGAAGTGGATTCAGTCCTACGACGGGAACCTGCTTATCGTTGATGCTGACCACATAAAGTTCGGCAACAACCCGGAGGATTTCTCCAAGCTGACCGATATGATTGACGCTCAACTCTTCGGTCTGTTCAATCAGAAATAACTAAAACCCCAAATTTCAAATAAAAATGTCAGAAAGAATTACAATTATTGATTTCGTCAACAGGTACGCTGACAAGTATCAGAACGACACCTTCCTTCGCGAGAAGGTGGATGGAGTTTGGACCGAAACCTCATTCATCAAGACCAGGGATGAAGGTAAGGTTCTCGCAGCAGGATTCATGGCCCTCGGGCTTGCAAAGGGAGAAAAGGTGTCTCTCATTGCGGAGGCAAGACCTGCTTGGGTTATCACAGAACTTGGAATTCTCTTTGCGGGCGGTGTCAACGTTCCGCTTTCCTATAAGCTCGAATCCGATTACGACCTGAGTTTCCGTATCAACCACTCTGATTCCCGCTTCGTCGTGGCTTCAGAGATGGAGATTGCCAAGATTCGCCGCGTAATCGGCCAGTGCCCTGCAATCGAAAAGGTCATCGTAATGGATGACATCGAGCTGCAGGAGGGCGAGATGAGCATCAAGACTCTGCGCGAGATGGGTGCCAAGTACATGGAAGAGCATCCGGGCGCAGTAGAGGAGAGAATGGCCTCCGTAGGTCCGGACGACTATGCCAACATCAGCTACACTTCCGGTACCACGGCTGACCCTAAGGGTATTCTTCTTACCCACCGCAACTACACAGCCAATGTGGAGCAGGGCGCTTCCGTAATCAACATCGAACGCGGTGAGATTATGCTCATCATCCTCCCTATGGACCACTGCTTCGCTCACGTTGCCGGCTTCTACACCATGATGTCCTACGGCGGAAGCATCGCCACAGTGCCGGGCAAGACCCCGACTGCGCAGCTTCGCAACATCATCCCTACAATGCAGGAGATTCATCCTAACGTGATGCTCACCGTTCCTGCAATCAGCCGCACCTTCAAGAAGGCCATCGAAAGCGGAATCAAGAAGAAGGGCAAGACCACAGAGAAACTCTACAACTTCGCCCTCAAGAATGCAATCGCATACAACAAGGAGTACTACAACCGCGGAGGTTTCTTCCAGCTTTGGAGAAAGCCTCTTATGGCTCTGTTCGACAAGCTCATATTCAGCAAGGTTCGTGAGACCTTCGGTGGCAAGATGCGCTTCTGCGTCGGCGGAGGCGCTCTGCTCGACATCGATCTTCAGCGCTACTTCTGCGCAATCGGAATGCCTACCTTCCAGGGCTATGGTCTTTCCGAGGCGACTCCTATCATCTGTTCCAACGCTCCCGGACACGCCCGCTTCGGCTCATCCGGCCGTATCGTAAGGCCTATGGAGTGCATCATCTGCGATGACGAAGGCAAGGTGCTCCCTAACGGCGAGACCGGAGAAATCGTAGTCAAGGGTGAGAACGTGATGGCAGGTTACTGGAAGAACCCTGAGGCAACCGCACAGACCATTGTTGACGGCTGGCTCCACACCGGAGACCGCGGTTACATCTGCAAGGAGGACCCTGATTATCTCTATGTAACCGGACGCTTCAAGTCCCTGCTCATCTCTTCCGACGGTGAGAAGTACTCTCCGGAAGGATTTGAGGACAACCTCGCAGTGGTTTCCAAGTACATTGACAACGTCATTCTTCACAACAACCAGAGCCCTTACACCATAGTGCTCGTTGTTCCTAACAAGGACGCCCTGCGTGCTGCGGCTCCGGACAACAAGGAAGCTCAGCTCGCTCTCATTCAGAAGGATATCGACAGCTACCGCAAGGGTGGCGCTCACGCCGGCCAGTTCCCTGAGAAATGGCTCCCTGCTGCCGTTGTTGTATGCGAAGAGCCTTGGAGCGAGGCCAACGGACTTGTAAACTCCACCGCAAAGGTCGTTCGCGGCAAGGTTGAGAAGTACTTTGAGAAGAGAATCGAGTACGCTTACACTCCTGAAGGAAAGCAGCTCGTGAACCCGCAGAACCTCAAGGCTCTCGATTAAAGGATATTATAAAACACTAAATAATATTTTTCAATTATGGCTAAGAACAACAATCTTCCTGCAATAATCGTGATGTTCGCGCTATTCTTCATGATAGCGTTCGTCACCAACCTCGCAGGTTCAATGGGTGTGATCGTCACCAACCAGTTCGGTGCATCCAAAGCTCTTTCACAGCTGGGAACCCTGGCTAACTTCATCGCTTATGCCTGCATGGGTATCCCTGCAGGTCTCATCCTCAAGAGGAAAGGTTACAAATTCACTGCTCTCGCAGCGGTTATCGTAGGTTTTGTCGGTGTAGGTATCCAGTTCCTTTCCGGCTATGTCGAGTCTTTCGCAGTCTATGTTGCCGGAGCCTTTGTGGCCGGTTTCTCAATGTGTATGCTCAACATTGTCGTAAACCCTATGCTCAACCTCCTCGGAGGTGGTGGAAACAAGGGTAACCAGCTCATCCAGCTCGGCGGCTCATGCAACTCCATCGGAGGAACCATTGCCCCTATTTTCGTGGGCTGGCTCGTGGGCGGAAGCATAGCCGACGCATCTGTGGCAACGGCTGCTCCTGTGATGATTATCGCAATGGCGATTTTCGCAATCGCATTCGTTGTCATTCTCTTCACCCGCATTCCTGAGCCTCATCTTGAGACTGCCGAGGAGAAGGCCGCACGCAAGGCCGGAACTGTTGCAAAGGATCCTCACGGACCTCTGTCCTTCCGTCACTTCGTGCTTGGCGCAGTTGCCATCTTCTTCTATGTAGGTATCGAGGTCGGTATTCCGAACACGGCCAATATCCACTTCTCCGAAGTCCTCAGTCCTGCAGTTGCCGGAAGCTTCGTGGGCGCATACTGGTTCTGCATGCTCATCGGCCGTCTGGTCGGTGGCGCAATCGGAGCCAAGATCAGCAGCAAGCATATGCTTCTGGCTACCGCCGCAGTTGCCATCCTGCTCGTTCTCGGAATCATCTTCGTTCCTGCTGACGTTGTGATTCTCGGTGCTCCTCTTGCACTTGTGCTGGTTTCCGCTTGCGGTATCTGCACTTCAGTGATGTGGGGGTCCATCTTCAACCTCGCAGCTGAGGGTCTTGGCAAATATACAGCTACAGCTTCCGGTATCTTCATGACCCTGGTTTGCGGTGGCGGAATCATTCCGTTCTTCCAGAATCTGCTTGCAGACAAGGTCGGCTCCCTGATGAGCTACTGGCTTATCATTGCCTGCCTCGCATATCTGGTTTACTATGCACTCATAGGATGCAAGAATGTTAACAAGGACATTAAAGTTGATTAGTTATGGAGAAACAGTTTGTTGTAGGAGTTGATGTAGGAGGTCAGACCTCCAAGATCGGTGTAGTGGATGCAAGAGGTGACGTTCTGGTTCAGAGTGTCATCCGTACCGACGGACACAGTGATGCTGCAGATTTTGTTGCAGACCTTGCCGCCGCTATCAAGGAACTTGTAGTGAAGGCCGACAAGGTTGGCCAAATCCGAGGCATCGGAGTAGGAGCTCCAAACGGAAACTATTATACGGGAGAGATTGCCTTTGCACCGAATCTCGAGTGGGCTGCCAATGAAGCCGTGCCTTTCTCAAGGATGCTTTCTGAGGCCCTCGGAGGAATCCCTGTCTCTCTTACCAATGATGCCAATGCGGCAGCGGTGGGTGAGATGACCTACGGCGCAGCCAAGGGAATGAAGGATTTCATCATGATTACCCTCGGCACCGGAGTCGGCAGTGGAATTGTAATCAACGGTCAGGTTGTCTATGGTCACGACGGCTTCGCCGGCGAACTCGGCCACACCTGCGCAGTGCGCCACAACGGCCGTCAGTGCAATTGCGGCAAGACAGGTTGCCTCGAGGCATATTGCTCCGCAATCGGAGTTGCCCGTACTGCACGCGAGTGGCTGGATATGACAGATGAGCCAAGCCTGCTGCGCGAGCTTGAAAAGATTACATCCAAGGATGTCTATGAGGCAGCAAAGGAAGGCGACGCTCTTGCACTCAGAGTGTTCAATTTCACCGGAGCTATGCTCGGACGCTCGCTTGCGGACTTCATCGAATTCTCCGCTCCTGAGGCAATTGTTCTCTTCGGCGGACTTGCCCGTTCGAAGGAGTTTATCTATGAACCGACCTACAAGGCGATGAACGAGAATGTGCTTCCGCTCTGGAAGGGTAAGGTTGACCTGCTCTTCTCGCAGCTCAAGGAGTCTGATGCGGCCATACTCGGTGCATCCGCCCTCGCTTGGGAACTTTAAAATTATGTAGTGTAATATGAAAATCAACAAATTTTTTCTTGCCCTTACAATGGGCATTGCAGTAGTGGCTTGCCAGCCTAAGGCTGAGCAGGCCGCAGAGGGAGAAACCGATGCTGCGGCAACAGAGGCTGCCGCTGAGGTTGCTCCAAAGGAGAAGACAGCCAAGGATTTCCTGCCTTCACGTTCTGAACTCAACGATGTCAGCTATCTGGTAGGTATCAACTTCGGAAGCTTCATCAAGAATTACAATTTCGGTGATCTCAACTACGCTCAGATCCGCAAGGGTATGGAGGATTTCCTCAATGCCAAGGGCAATCCGGGACAGCCTGGCTTCGAGGAGCAGTTCCGCGTAGATCCGAACAGAATGAACGAACTGTTCAACGGCTTCCTTGAGAACCGCCGCAACTACACCCTCTACACCAACAGGGACAAGGAGGAGAAATTTCTTGCCGCCAATGCAAAGAAGGAAGGAGTGCAGGTTTCAGCCAGCGGTCTTCAGTACAGGATTATTAACGAAGGTAACGAGGTAAAGCCTGCAGGTGCCGATACCATCTGGGTAAGGTACAAGGGCCAGCTCCTCGACGGAACAGTGTTTGACCAGACTCCTGAGGAAGGAGAGTCCGCAAGACTCTATCTCAATCGCGTTGTGCGCGGTTGGACCGAAGGTCTTCAGCTTATCGGAGAAGGTGGAGAGATTGAGCTCTACATCCCTGCAAAACTCGGTTACGGAGACAACGGTACCCGCGGCATCGAGCCTGGTGCAACCCTTATCTTCAACGTAAGCCTCGAGAAGGTAGGCAAGAAGCAGTAAGGAAGTCTTTACGCTTTAAAAAATCAGCCAAAATGAGTCTTTTTACCTCATTTTGGCTGATTTTTATTCATTCTCGTCGTAGATTTCCTTGCCGTCTTCGTCCTCATCCTCCTCTTCGTTGTCGTCATCGTCCTCATCATCTTCTTCGTCCTCATCATCTTCGTCATCCTCATCGTCCTCGTCGGAGAGAAGCAAATCAAGAGGATTTCTTTCGCCCGGAAGACGTCTTTTCTCCTGCGGAAGGTCCTCGAAAGCCACATAGCCGTTTTCGAAAGCGGCCGGATTAGGGCCCTTGGAATCATCCAACAGGGTAGGAACAGTAACATCATCGCCAGGAAGCTGCGCTTCGAGAGTAATGATTACATTTTTCTTTGCCTTGGTGTCATAGAAATAGACAAAACTGCTTGCCCCATCCTTGATTGCCTTGGCAATGGTAACATCATCCACAGTTCCTGCTCCAAGATCGACAAGAGCATATCTTGCAACAACATTCTCGTCCGGGCCGAGGGCCTTGAAGAGAATCGGCTGGTCGGCAGGGAACTCAAGATCGGCCTGCAGCTGCTTGTGGAAACTGTAGAAAGTATTGGCAGAATTGACCT
>CAKMNE010000082.1 GCA_927798505.1 uncultured Bacteroidales bacterium | reverse complement strand
ATTCTGTAATATGTCTGACACACAATTTGGACATTTTGATGACGCCGCAAAGGAGTATGTCATCACTAATCCCGCGACTCCATGGCCGTGGATAAACTACCTTGGAAACGACGGATTCTTCTCTCTGGTCTCCCAGACTGCCGGAGGCTACTGTTTCTTCAAAGACGCCAAATTCAGGCGCATCCTGCGCTACCGCTATAACGGCGTTCCTATGGATGCCGGAGGCAGATATTTCTATATCAACGACGGAAGCTGCGTCTGGTCGCCTTCATGGAAGCCTGTACGCACGCCGCTGGACTTCTACGAATGCCGGCACGGCATGGGCTACACAAGGATATGCTCGGAGAAAAACGGCCTGGGTGCCGAACTGACTCTCTTCGTGCCTCTGGGAAGCAATTGCGAGATTCACAAGCTCACCCTCAGCAACAGGACAGAGGAGAAGAAGAGTTTCAAACTCTTCTCCTTCGTGGAATGGTGCCTTTGGAATGCGGCTACGGATATGGAGAACTTCCAGCGCAACCTCTCCACGGCAGAGGTGGAGGTTCACGGTTCCGCCATTTACCATAAGACCGAATACAGGGAAAGGCGCAACCACTACGCCTTCTACTCGGTGAACGCGGATGTGGACGGCTTCGACACTGACAGGGAGAGTTTCCTTGGTGCATATAACGGCTTCGACGCGCCTGAAGCGGTAATGAAGGGAGAGGCCGGAAACAGCGTCGCTCACGGCTGGAGCCCCATTGCCTCGCACTTCCTGAATCTGACCCTTGATCCGGGCGAAAGCCGCAGCCTGGTCTTCATACTGGGCTATGTGGAGAACCCTCAGGAAGAAAAGTTCACCCCTGACGGACTGCTCAACAGATCCGCAGCCGAGGAGATGATAGAGCGCTTCGACAGCTGCGAAAAAGCTGACAAAGCCTTCAGCGAGCTCGCTCTCTACTGGGAAAACCTGCTTGGGGGTTTCCGTGTCAGCACCCCGGACAGCCGTGTGGACAGAATGGCCAATATCTGGAACCAGTACCAGTGTATGGTGACTTTCAATATGAGCCGCAGCGCCTCCTTCTTCGAAAGCGGGATTGGCCGCGGCATGGGCTTCCGCGACTCCAACCAGGACCTGGTGGGCTTCGTTCACCAGATTCCCGAAAGGGCCAGGGAAAGGATAATCGACATAGCCTCCACCCAGTTCCCGGACGGCTCCTGCTACCACCAGTACCAGCCTCTGACCAAAAGGGGAAACAACGACATAGGAAGCGGCTTCAACGACGATCCGCTTTGGCTCATCTTCGGCACCGTGGCATATCTCAAGGAAACAGGCGACTTCTCCATACTGGAGGAACCGGTGCCCTTCGACAACCGCCCGGGGTCCGAGCTTCCGCTTATGGAGCACCTGCGCGTGAGCTTCGACCATGTTCTTCACCATCTGGGACCTCATGCTCTTCCTCTCATAGGCAGGGCTGACTGGAATGACTGCCTCAACCTCAACTGTTTCTCCAATGACCCTAACGAGTCTTTCCAGACCACTGAGAACAAGAGCGAAGGCAGCAAGGCCGAGTCGCTGATGATTGCAGGGCAGTTCGTCTTCTGCGGTCGCCAGTATGCAGAGCTTTGCCGTCATCTCGGACTTGAGAGCGAAGCGCTCAGGGCCGAAACCGAAGTGCAGAAGATGGTCAATGCCGTCAAAGAATACGGCTGGGACGGGCAGTGGTACCTGCGCGCCTACGATTTCTTCGGCGGCAAGGTCGGCAGCCACGAGAACAGTGAGGGAAAGATATTCATAGAGTCTCAGGGATGGTGCACCATGGCCGAAATAGGCAAGGAAGAAGGAATGGTGGACAAGGCTCTGGATTCTGTAAAGGAGCATCTGGACTGCGAACACGGGATAGTGCTCAACAACCCTGCATTCACCCGCTATTACATCGAATACGGCGAAATATCCTCATATCCTCAAGGATACAAGGAAAACGCCGGCATATTCTGCCATAACAACCCTTGGGTGATAATAGGCGAAGTGCTTGCCGGCCGCAGTGAAGATGCCTGGGAGCATTGGAAGAAAATCTGCCCGGCCTTCATCAAGGACCAGCTCCTGCACAAGGTTGAACCTTATGTCTATTGCCAGATGGTGGCAGGCAAGGATGCGGCCCGTCCGGGAGAAGGCAAAAACTCATGGCTCACCGGCACCGCAGCCTGGAACTGGTACTGCCTGTCTGAATACCTCCTGGGCATAAGGCCGGATTACAACGGGCTGGTGCTCTCCCCTTCCCTTCCATCCGACTGGGATGGATTCAAGGCAAGCAGGCGCTTCCGTGAAGCCTGTTACGAAATCAGCGTGAAACGCGGCACTGAGCCACGCATCACGCTGGATGGCAGGGATCTCGAAGGCAATCTTATTCCTTACTCAAAAGGCGAGCACAAAGTGGAGATGGTGATAGCCTAAAGGCACACCGGCACGCAGAATTCGCAGCAGCCGCGCTCCATCAGCTCTTTGCGGTAGCGTTCCATCACAGGGCGGGTTTCATCTATTTTGATTCCCGCCTTTTCCATATTCTCGTAGAGATGGGACCAGAAGAGTTCCATAGCGTAAGCAGAATGCCTGACTTCGAAGATGGCGTGCATTCCACCCTGGATGAGTCCCTTCTGAACAGGCTCCTCAGGGACAAAATCCGGCTCAACCACCAGGCAGGCATCAAACCTGCAATGCTGGGGATTGCCATCAGGGTCGTCATAGGCAATGGCATAGATGACACCACCTTCCAGGCGTCCGGTGATTTCCGCCCATTTCTTGAGAGAGTCCATCACGGCATAGTTGTCAGAGCCGTATGGTCCGATGCGCCTGATGTATGCAACATTCAAATTTTCTATAAGTTCCAAGTTCATGTTCAAAGATTTTTTACAGTGTCTTCAGGTGAATTGCCGCCGAAACGGGCCTTCAGACGCTGTTTTGATTTGGTTACCGAGGTAGGTGAGATGCCGAGCATCAGGGACATGCTCCGAATCGGGAAGTCAAGCTTAAGCAGCACACACAGCCTGCGCTCGGATGCGGTCAGTGAAGGATATTTGCTCATCAGCACACTGGTGAACTTGCAGTAAACCTTGTCCAGAAGGTTTTCCAAAGTGGTCCAGTCGCCATCTTTGAGGTAGCGCGGGTTCACTCGCAGGCTGCTGACAAGTTTATCCTGGTCGATAAGTATGGAGAGCAGTCTGTCAACATTGTCGTTACGAACGGATTGCAGACTCTTTTCCACGAGGGTAACAGGGTCGAGAGGCATAGTTTTGTTCTTTCCGGGAACCACCTCTTCCCCGAACTGGGTGCCTATTCTCAGGCCGAGAACTGCATTGCGGCAGGCCTTCCCAAGAACTTCGGAAATCTGTTCCGGAGTGAAGTTCATCTCGAACAGGGCGGCTGCAATGCACATCCCGAATGCAAGAGGGAAAAGCGTCTGATAGATGTAGAATGCCTCATCCCTGTTCAAATGGAAGGATTCCTGAACCGAGTAAATGATTTCATCGAAATGGCCGACTTCGTCCATCAGCTCGCGGAAGGATGCAAACTTCTTGTTCAGGAACAGACGTTTGTAGGCCTCTCTCTCCTGCTGTGCAAACCACACCATTTCCAAGCCGAAGCCCTTGAAGGACGGTGTCATCGACAGTCCTTCAAGGAGATAAGAGTCAAATAATTGTCTATCGTCCATACGGCTAAGATAGTGATTTTCTTTTAAGGAATCTACTTTCCGAGGCTGCCTGATCCGGCTCTTGAGAGCTCATCCAGCACTCCGACTTTCCTCTGACGGGTCTGGTGTGCCTTGCCGAAGTTCCAGGTAAGGTCGAAGATCAGCTTCTGGGTGTAGAAGGTCTGGAGAATTGTCGCGGAGGCACCCGGCGTATCATCCATCAGCAGGTCGAGATTGGTATTGGAGCTTCTGAAGATATCGTCCACCTTGACTGTAAATGTCATCCTGTCGCCAAGCAGATTCTTCTTGATTGCAATGTTACTGCCCCAGCCTGAGTGTACGCGGTAGGTATCCACTACCATAGGGGCACGCCAAAAGCCGTCCAAATCTATCTTCCAGTCCTTTGGAAGGACGAAGGAGAAGGCTGTATAGACATTGCAGGAGAGGGACTCGCGGCTCTGCTCCGTTTTCATATTGGTGGAGTTGATATAGACTCCTGTCAGATTGAGTGTCCACTGCAGCCACTTGCTCACCGGAAGTGCG
Organism: uncultured Bacteroidales bacterium; assembly: GCA_927798505.1. GTDB lineage: Bacteria > Bacteroidota > Bacteroidia > Bacteroidales > UBA932 > Cryptobacteroides. Next base: position 2,335 of record CAKMNE010000082.1, on the reverse strand, counting down.
GAGACGCTGGCTGCGGCATAGGTCATCAGATTGCGTCCGTAGTTGTCCCATCTGAGTAGGGAGATGCCGGTTTCCGGATCGATATCAGGCACCTGGGTGATGCTGTTGTTGGAGGCATCGACTCCGAGGGAAAGGCTGAAGTGCTGCCTGTAGTTGGCCGTGAGGGCGAATTCGCTGGAGTACATAGGCTGTATGTCCGGATTTCCTATGGTGTAGGTACGGGCGTCCACATAGGTTTTGGTAGGGTTGAGCTGGGAGTAGAAAGGACGCTGGATGCGGCGGCTGTAGGAGGCCATGAGCATAAGCTTTTCATTCGGATTCCAGCCCATGAACAAGGTAGGGAAAAGGTCGAAGTAGGACCTTGAAGTCTTGTCACCTGCGGAAATCCAGTCACCGGCGGAGTGGGTGTATTCCCCGCGCAGTCCGAGCTTGAAGGAAAGCTTGGGGCTCAACTGGCCTGCAAAGGTGGTGTAAAGGGCCCCGATATGCTCGGTGTAGATGAAATCGTTGACCTGGTCCGGGATTCCTGTAGAGATCTCCATGCTCTGGTTGTCAGTTACGGAAAGGGCATACTTTCCACCGGCTTCAAGCATGTATTTGCCAAAGACAACTCCCTGATAATCAAGCTTTGCAGAGTACACGTCATAGGCTCTGTCGGAGTTTATGGTCTTGACGGCATCCCGGGTGAGAGGGTTTCCCACAATAGTGGTGATGTCATCCTGGCGGTTGCGCTCCTCTCCGTTGTTGCGGAAGTAGTCCAGGTTCGCCGTCATTTCTGAAGACCTTGCCGGGTCGAAGATATGGGTCCAGTTGAGATTGGCCATGTACTGTATGCCCTTGCTCTTGTTGTTGATTGTCGATACGGTGCTCATCGTAGGCTGGCCGTCTATCGACATCGAGGTGTTGCTGTCATCCGTGCTGAAAATGGTGTAATCTCCAGGAACATAGAGTATTGCACCTACGGTATTCTTGTCGTCAACAAACCAGTCCGCGCCGAGTTTGACATTGTAGTTGTGGTAGAACTGAGCGAGCACTGAGCGGGAAAGCTGACTGTATTGTCCAAGTCCGCCGAGATCAGGATAGCTGATGCTGTTGGTCAGGCCGACAGGGGTGTTGTAGAAGCCCTCGTAGATGCTGAACAGGGTGTTGACTTTCTTGGTGCGGTTGTTGAGATTGAGCCAGAAGCTCTGCTGCCAAGGTGTCATGTCTATGTCGGAGAAGTGCATTGCTCCGCCGCCCAGACCCATTGAGCCGTTGAGTCCCTGGAAGATGGATTTCTTGGTTTTGATGTTGATGATTCCGCCCTGACCGGCTGCGTCGTATTTGGCTGAAGGGTGTTCCATCAGTTCGAAGCGCTCGATGCTTTCGCTGTTGGTGCTGCGAAGCAGTGACTCGAGGCTTTTGCCGTCCACGTTGGATGGCCTTCCGTCAATCCATACCTGAACGGTCTTGCCGTTGAGCTTGATGTTGCCGTCTTTGTCGATTGTGACTCCCGGGGCTTTTTTGATGAGGTCAAGTGCATTGCTTCCCTGGGAGAAGGCGCTCTGGGAGACATTCATTACCACCTTGTCGATTTTCATTTCGACGAGTTTGACGCGCTCTGTGACCTTTGCCTCGCTGAGCATCTGGGAATCGACGGCAAGGGCTATGGTTTGCATAGTGTTAAGTCCGGGCTGCAGGGATACTTCCAGAGATGAGTCGCAGTATCCTATCATGGAGACACGCAGGGTGTAGTTCCCTGTCTCTGCCTGAAGTTGATATGCACCCTTCTCGTCGCAGGCAATTCCGGTCAATATGTTGCCTGCGGCGTCAAGAAGGGCTACGGTTGCCCAACCCAGGGGCTCACCGTTTGTGGCATCCACCACTGTGCCTTTGACAGTGGCCGCCTGCTGTCTGGCACTCTTTGCCTGTGCCAGACCCGGGAAGAAGAAGATCATAGCGGCTGCGAGCATCGCAGCCTTTGCAAGTACTGTTTTCATAGTGATATTTGTTGCGTTCATTTTCTTCACTTTTTTGATGATGCAAAGGTATGGTGACATTTTGAAACAACAATGCTGGGAATGTGGACAATGAGCATAGGTATCACTACTGATTATCAGCACTTTAGCTTTTTCGCATACGGACAACGCGATGATTGAGGGGCTGTTTTGCGGGTGGCATCAGCCCCCTCTGCTAACCGCAGATCACTTCGTCAATGCGCAGGCGCAGCAGGCCTGCGGGCTTGAATGGCAAAAATAACAGGGTGATTCTTGCGTTTTCGCCCTGTTTCTCCCTCCCGGTTTTCCTGACGTGTAACGTTAGGACGAAAATCAGCCTTCCACGCACTTTTAGCTCC
>CAKMNE010000081.1 GCA_927798505.1 uncultured Bacteroidales bacterium | reverse complement strand
GATGCCCTTTTCCCTTTAAGTGCTGAGAAATAATGCTTTTTAGCCGTTTTTCTGTCAAATAATCAACATAACATTGCAATTGTTTTGTATTTTTGTAAGGTTCCGATCATTTTCGGAGGAATAACATTCAATCGAAGAACCTGTCACAATTCTCTAGAAACAATACTCAGCATTAAATGAAATCAGAAAACTTTTTTTTGACTTTGGGCGTTGCCCTGCTTGCGTGCTCCTGCTGCGGGCGACTTTCCGACAAACCCGTTTATCTGGATGAAAATCAACCGCTTGAATTGAGGGTGGAGGATGCTCTTTCCCGTATGACCTTGGAGGAGAAGGTGAAGGTGCTTCATGCTCAGAGCAAGTTCTCATCTGCCGGAGTGCCCCGTCTTGGGATTCCTGAGCTTTGGTGTACCGACGGCCCTCACGGCATACGCCCGGAAGTGCTTTGGGACAAGTGGAGGCAGGCCGGATGGACCAATGATTCCTGTGTGGCATTTCCGGCACTGACTTGCCTTGCGGCCACCTGGAGCGAGGAAATGTCTGCCCTCTACGGCAAGTCTATAGGAGAAGAGGCCCGCTACCGCGAGAAAGACGTGCTTCTCGGTCCGGGCGTAAACATCTACCGAACCCCTCTGAACGGACGCAATTTTGAGTATATGGGCGAGGATCCTTGTCTTGCCAGCGTAATGGTAGTGCCTTATATTCAGGAAGTTCAGAAGAACGGCGTGGCTGTCTGCGTGAAGCATTATGCACTTAACAATCAGGAGGCCCAGCGTCACAACTACGACGTAGTCGTGGATGACAGGACACTCAACGAGATTTACCTTCCTGCTTTCAAGGCTGCAGTCCAGCAGGGTGGAGCCTGGTCAATTATGGGTTCATATAACCTGTACAAGGGGCAGCACGTCTGTCATAACCAGTATCTGCTCAACGACATACTCAAAGGGGAGTGGGGCTTCGACGGCGCCGTCATCTCAGACTGGGGCGGATGCCACGACACTGACGAGGCTATCACCAATGGACTTGACCTTGAGTTCGGCACCTGGACCGACGGCCTTACTATGGGCGCTACCAACGGTTACGATGCATACCATCTGGCGGATGCTTATCTCCAGAGGTTGCGCGACGGCAGGGCGAGTGAAGACGTGCTCAACGACAAGGTGCGCAGGGTGCTCAGACTCAATTTCCGTACCGCTATGCGCAGCGACAAGCCTTACGGTTCCCTTTGCAGCCCGGAACATTATAATGCGGCGCGCAGAATCGGCGGCGAGGGCATTGTGCTTCTCAAAAACGAGGCCGGTGTGCTTCCAATCGGAGCGGATGTGAAGAAGATTCTGGTTGTGGGAGAAAATGCCGTGAAGATGATGACCGTAGGCGGAGGTTCTTCTTCGCTGAAGGTGCAGAGGGAGGTTTCCCCTCTGGACGGAATCAGGGCCGCTGCTCCATCCGGAGTTGAGGTGGTCTATGAAAGAGGCTATGTGGGAGATGTTTCGGGTGCATACAATGGCGTTGTGACCGGGCAGGATCTTTCCGAGAGCCGCAGTGCTGCTCAGCTGATTGCCGATGCCTGCGCCCAGGCAAAAGATGCCGATGTGGTTATCTTCGTCGGCGGACTTAACAAGTCTTCCCATCAGGACTGCGAGGATTCCGACCGCTACGGTTTGGAACTTCCTTACAATCAGGATGCTGTGATCGAGGCTTTGGCTGCTGTCAATCCGTCCCTTGCGGTTGTGATTGTTTCCGGCAATGCCGTTGCAATGCCTTGGGTTGGTGAAGTAAACGCCATTGTTGAGGCCTGGTACGGAGGTTCCGAGTCGGGCAATGCCCTTGCAGATGTGCTTTTCGGTAAGGTCAATCCGTCGGGCAAACTGCCGTTCACCTTCCCTGTCCGCCTGGAGGATAACGGGGCGCACGCTCTGGGCGCTTATGATCCTAAGGCTACCGAGGCCCATTACTCGGAAGGCATTTTCGTTGGCTACCGCTGGGCGCAGAAATACAACATCAAGCCTCTCTTTGCTTTTGGTCACGGTTTGAGTTATACCACTTTCGAGTATTCCGATGCAAAGGCAAAGCGCAGTGCAATGCGTGCGGACGGTACTCTCAAGCTCAGTGTTACCGTTACCAATACCGGTTCTGTTGCCGGAAAGGAGGTTGTTCAGTTGTATATCAAGGATGTTGAAGCTTCAGTCGAGCGTCCTGAGATGGAGCTGAAGGCTTTCCGCAAAATTGCCCTTGAGCCGGGAGAGAGCAAGGTGGTTGAGTTTGAGGTGACTCCTCAGATGCTGAAGTTCTATGACTCCGCCAAGGGCGACTGGGTGCTTGAGCCGGGCCGCTTTGTGGCCTGCATAGGCGCCTCCTCCGAAGACATCCGCCACCGCATTGAATTTGAGGTGAAAGCTTCTCGGTAAAGATTGAATACAAAAAAAAGACGGCCGAAAGGTCGTCTTTTTTTTGGTAGCGGGGGAAGGACTCGAACCTCCGGCCTCCGGGTTATGAGCCCGACGAGCTACCAACTGCTCTACCCCGCGATGTGGATTACAAAGGTACGAATAATTTCCGAACCTGCAATACAATTTTTAAAGATTTTTTAAAAAATCCTCGCTTCTTTAAATAAGCAGCAGCACCATTCCCACCACGGATAATGCTCCAAGCAGAGTCCTGCCGCGAATTTCGCTCTCTGCAACAAGCTGCGAAGGATCCTCCGCCGAAATCATTGTAAGTTCCTCTTCATCAGGAAGATCCGCATTGGTCCATTTGCGGGTGACCTGCCCGTCAACAATCAGGCTCGCACCACCATTGGAGCGGTTCAGCGACATCAGGGTCTTCTTGTCGGAAGAGTAGATACCGCCTTCACCGGCATAAACCACCACAGGACGAATACCGGCGGCTCGGGCCACGCTGCGCTCCTCGTAGATGCGGTCCATCTCCTTTTCTGAAAGCTCGGCCGGGTCATAGACCGAAATCAGCAGCACCTTGCCTTCCAGCAGCATCTCATCATGGTACTCCCCGTCGTCGCTCAGCAGGGGAATCCGTCCTTCGGAAAGTTCGGTGCCTATCCGCAGGTCCGTAAGGTCAATGGCAGGGAGGCTGCGCAGGGAGTGAACCATAAACCCAAGGCAACCAAGCATAACAAGGCCGAAAGCGATGTAGCGGTGCTTCCGCTGCGGCACCTGCCTGCGTACCGGGAAGAAGGCCAGGGCCCATAAGCCCATGAGTACCAGGTTCTTGATGAAGCTCTGAGCGTGGGTCAGATGCACCAGCTCGCCGAAGCAGCCGCAGTCCATTGAGGGGTTTGCAATCAGCAGGGCCAGGGTCAGAAGCGTGTAGAACAGCATCAGCACTCCGCTGGAGGCTCCTGCTACCAGAGGGAAAAGCCCTGCAAGCAGTGCGGCGCCCAGTACGCATTCCAGCAGATTGAAAAGCAACGACAGGAAGCCGGCGGCAAAGCCTAGGAAGGAAAGGTGCATAAAGCGCAGGTAGGACTCCATAACCAGCTGACTGCCAATCGGGTCCATAAGCTTGACCAGCCCTCCAAGCAGCAGCACGGCGCCAAGCAGCACGGCGCCCAGGCGGCGTAAGAAACTATGCGCGTTCATCTACTATAGCCTTGATTTTTGCGAAAATGCATTCGGACGGGAGCATATGCCCCTGCTCGTCGGAGCAGTCGACCACCTGCAGCGAAGGGTCCTCGGCGGCCTGGCGCAGGTACATGGACTTCACCCTCTGCTGAAAGGCAATGGAAGCCTCGTGGATGTCACGCGCTCCTTCAAGGTAATCCCTGTCCTCGCCTTCGCGCTGCTTGCTCAAGTTGCTCTGTACAAAGTCGATAGGTACGTCCAGGAAGATGTTGATATCCGGCTTTGGCTCTCCGAACAGGCTGAATTCCGTTGTGAAAATCCACTTGCGCAGCCTGTCTGCCTCGGCCTCGTCGTCGAGCTTGGCGCACTGGTAGGCGATGTTGGAATAGACATACCTGTCCAGAAGGACGGTTTTCCCTGCCTCCAGAGCCTCGCGGATCTGAGGAACGGCGCCGTGGCGGTCCTCCGCAAAGAGCAGCGCCACCAGCTGAGGATGCACGCTGTCGTTGTCGCCGAAATCTCCACGCAGGAAACGCGAAATCAGCTCGCCGTAGACAGGAGCGTCGTAGCGGGGAAAATGAATGTATTCCAGTCCTCCCGGGCGGGAGGCGAGATAATCTTTGAGCATACGGACCTGGGTGGATTTCCCGGCCCCGTCAAGTCCTTCCAAAACAATCAGCATAATGCGCAAAGATACCAATAATTCGTTATTTTTGCCCTATGGTACAATTGATGGGCATAATCAACCTCACCCCGGACTCTTTCTGGGCGCCGAGCAGGTACAATATGGCAATCCTGAACAGCCGCGCGGACATCATCGATGTAGGCGCCGTTTCCAACCGCCCGGGCGCCGCGGATGTGAGCGTGGAAGAGGAGTGGCGCCGGCTCGAGCCTTTCCTGCGGGCATGGGACAATCCCAGGCGCCTGTCGATTGACACCACCAGCAGCGAAATCGTGCGGCGCGCCTACGACTGCGTGGGCCCCTTCCTGGTGAATGACATCAGCGCGGGGGAGGACGATCCTGAGATGCTCCCTACCGTGGGCAGGCTGGGCCTGGGCTATGTGGCCATGCACAAGAGAGGCAATCCGCGCACCATGGACTCACTCTGCGAGCCGGACTGCGACATAATCGAAGTGCTGAACGAGTATGTTGCGGAGTTTTCCCGCAAGGCAGGGGACTGCGGCATACGCGACTGGATACTCGATCCCGGCCTGGGTTTTGCCAAGACAGCGGAGCAGAATGTGGAGATACTCCGCCGCCTGCCTGAACTCAACAAGTACGGCCGCCCCCTTCTGATAGGAGCGGCCGACAAGAGGTTTACCTGCGGTGACACTGAGAAGTATCACCTTATGGCCTTACGCGGTGGTGCTGACATCCTCAGAGTCCACGACGTGGATGCGGCTTATCGCACGTACACCCAGTACAAGGACGAGTACGCAGGCGGCGAAGATGATCCAGAATAGCTGAGGCTCGAGCACATCCATCCAGCTTTTCATATCCTTCAGCGAGTCGATCTGGCCAAGCACCACGGCCAGGGTGTTGTTGACGCAGTGCATCAGCATAGTGAGGCTGAGGGACTTTGTCTTGTAGTACACATAGCCGAAAAGGCAGCCCAGCAGGAAGGCCGGGATGGCCTGCCAAGGGTTGAGGTGGATGAAGGCGAAGAAGAAGGCGGAGAACAATATGGCCCATACCGGTTTCACATTGCGGGCGAGCAGTCCGCGCAGCACCATACCCCTGCACAGCCATTCTTCGAAGAACGGGGCAAAGACCGAAACGCACAGCAGGTTGATAAGTACGTTGCCGTTCACCATAGACTCGAGCGCCTGTTCCAGGAACTCGGGCATCTCAGGCAGCAGGGTAACGACAGGGTCTGAGATATAACCAGCCGCAAGTGTCATCAGGCTGACCAGCAGAGCGCAAAGCGGAGCTCCATAGGGCTTGAACACTCCCTTGTTCAGCGGGTTGGCTTCGAGATTCTCGCGCATCATGCTGCGCCTGCGCGCATAGAACATAGGAGGAATGAACATTATAGGATAGGCGATCACCGTGCCGTAGGAGCTTACCCACTCGGTGCCGAGGAACAAGCCCAGCACAAAGGTGAGGACATTGCCTATCACAGCGCCCACCATCATCCAGAGGAAGAGTTTCAGCACTCCCTTCCATCCCGGATTGAAGTGTTCGAAGCTTTCGAGGATTTTGAAATTACCTTTTCTCATAGAGCGGTGTCGGATAGATGCCGTTCTGTGCAAGCTCTGCGAACTTGGCAACCACTGCAGGACGGTCTTCCTTGAAGGTTACTCCGAACCAGTGTGAAGGGGTTCCGAGTACGTCGCAGGCGGCGTTGCCGGCCTTGATCATGGTGTCGACGGCGTAAGGGATGTAGTACTCCTTCTTAAGCTCGTTGATGTTCTCCTTGAGGAAGTCCACGAAGATTGCAGCGCTCTGCCCGAAATAATCAGGGGTGAAGCACCACATGTTCATTGAGCAGAGGTCCTTAGGCTGCAGCTCATGGCGCTCTCCGGTGATGGAGTTGTCTCCGCGCAGCACTCCGTCGGCATCGAACATCACATTGTGGTGCTCGACCACGTCTGTCAGATGATGCTCCGCGTCATAGGCGCAGATTCCGCGGGAAACGCCTCCTGTCTCGGACAGGGTGTGGTCAACCTCGAATCCCACTATGGCATAGACGCCTTTGCTGTTTTCGTGGGCGCGGCACCAGTCTGCGGCAATCCTGAAGGATTCCTTGCCGTAGAAGTCGTCGCCATTGATTACCACGAAAGGCTCGTGGATGGCCTCTGCTGCCATCAGCACTGCGTGGGCGGTGCCCCAAGGCTTCTGCCTTTCCGGGTTGAGGGTGAAGCCCTCAGGGATTTTGTTGAGTTCCTGAGTTACGAACTGGAACTCCAGAGGACTGCCGTCAAGGCATTTTACTGATGAATACTTCTGGCGCACGGTTTGTTCCATTTGCTCGCGGAAGTATTCGCGGACGATATAGACTACCTTGCCGAATCCGGCCTGAA
>CAKMNE010000080.1 GCA_927798505.1 uncultured Bacteroidales bacterium | reverse complement strand
TGAAGAAGATTCCGGAAATAGTGGAATGCCACTTCATCACAGGACGCTTCACTATGCTTGTGAAGCTCTACTGCACGGACAATGCCCACCTTATGGACATAGTTCTGAAGAAAATCCAGAACATCCCTTACGTGCAGTCAACCGAGACCATCATCTCCCTTGACGAGGCCTTCGAGCGTCAGGTTTGGGTAAGGAGCGACGAATCCAAGAAGCGCAGATCAGGCGGAAAACAGTAGCCTTGCAACTTCCAGATCCTCCGGAGTTGTGATTTTGATATTGTACCTCTCACCGGGAACATAGGTGAGGGGTATTTCTTTTGCCCTGGCGACAGAGGCATCATCGGTAAAGGACTCGTCATATCCGAGGGTGTAGGCCGCCTTGAGCTGCTCCGAGAGGAAAATCTGAGGAGTCTGCGCTCCATAGAGGCCCGCACGCCGGGGAGCCGGGTCTGAGCTTTCTGACAGAGTCCCGCCGGGACCGGGCTTCAAGCTCTTGAGCGTGTCCGTCACGGGACATACCGGAATCACATTCCGCTCTCCCGCGCACTCGTCAAGAAGCCTTAGGATGGTCTGCTCGTGAATCAAAGGGCGCACTCCGTCGTGAATCATCACCACAGCGCCGTCAGGAATCTTTTCCAGCGCATTCCGCACGGAATGGAAACGGGTAATGCCGCCCTCCACCAGCAACTGCGGCACATCGAAGTGCAAATCTGCACACATCTTCTTCCAATCGGCCATATGGTCTGCGGGAAGAACCACTACAACCCTCATTTCAGGCAGTGCATAAAGGAACTTGAGGATGGTCTGCTGCAGAATCGGGCGACCGCCCAAATCAAGAAATTGCTTGGGCCTCTCGGTGCCCATTCTGGTGCCGCTTCCTCCGGCTACGAAAACTCCGTAAATATTTTTTCTCATAAGAACAGATTCTACGCAAAATTAAGAACAAATTTGATTATTTTTGTAGGAATTCAATAATCTGAAACAATGGCATTCTCATTCCTCAGCCAGGAATTGGCAATAGATCTCGGGACCGCCAACACTATCATCTACCAGAACGGCTCGATAGTGCTGGATGAGCCCAGTATCGTCGCATTGGACGTTACAAGCGGGAAATGCATCGCAATAGGCAGCCAGGCCAAACTGATGCACGGCCGCAACAATCCGAACATAAAGACAGTACGCCCCCTCAAGGACGGAGTAATCGCAGACTTCAACGCTGCCGAGATGATGATTCGCGGATTCATCCGCCAGGTCAGCGGCAAGCGCAGCCAGCTCTTCTCCCCGAATCTCAAGGTCGTCATCGGCATCCCTTCGGGAAGTACCGAAGTGGAAATCCGTGCGGTGCGTGACTCCACCGAACACGCGGGAGGCAGGGACGTGTACCTGATTTTCGAGCCTATGGCCGCGGCCCTCGGTATCGGCCTTGACGTCGAGGCCCCTAAGGGCAATATGGTGGTTGACATAGGCGGCGGTACCACCGAAATCGCCGTCATCTCCCTTGGAGGCCTGGTAGTGCAGGACAGCATCCGCACGGCAGGTGACGTGTTTACCAGCGACATCCAGTACTACCTGCGCCAGCAGCACAACATCAAGGTAGGTGAGGTTACCGCCGAAGAAATCAAAATCGCTGTGGGTGCAGTGCTGACCGAGCTTGACGAAGAACCGGAGCCGAAGGTGGTGAAGGGTCCGAACCTGATGACGGCCCATCCTGTGGAGGCGACCATCACCTATCAGGAAATCGCCCACTGTCTGGACAAGTCGATAGCCAAAATCGAGACTTCGATTCTGCATGTCCTTGAGCTCACCCCGCCTGAGCTCTACTCCGACATAGTGGAGAACGGCATCTACCTCTCCGGAGGCGGCGCCCTGCTTCGCGGACTCGCAAAGAGGCTCACAGACAAGGTGAACATCAAGTTCATCGTATCCGAAGACCCGCTCCACGCCGTGGCACGCGGTACCTGCAAGGCTATCAAGAATACCGACAAGTACAAATTCCTTATGCGCTAGCGATGGCAAAGGGCCGCAGCACATCGGGAATCCTGCTTTCCGCAGCAATCTTCATTCTTCTGGAGGTTGCTGCTGTTGCTTTGCTGCACAGTTCTTCCCAGCTTCAGAGCATATGGCTCAACAGGGCTTCTCACCATTTGATCGGATGGATATGCGGAACCTCCGACAACATACGCAGCTACTTCAATCTGCGTGAACGCAACCATCAGCTCGAAGAAGAAAACGCCATTCTGTCGGAGCAGATACGAAACTACCGCGAGATGCAGGCGCAGGACAGCGCAAGAAGCAGTTTCTGCGCTCCCGCCGAGGGTTTCACATATATCTTCGCAAAGACTGCGAAGATTTCCATAGGCTCCCAGCACAACCACGTAGTCCTGAACAAGGGCTATGCAGACGGGGTGAGCGAGCGCTGCGGAATAATCACCAACCAGGGGGTGATAGGGGTGATTGATGCCGTGGACCGCAATTACAGCTACGGAAGGACACTTATGAACCCCAACACCTCGGTCAGCGTAAAGGTGGATGATAGCGAGATTGCCGGACCTATGGTCTGGGACGGCAAGAGCACCAACAGGGCGCTTATGCGCGGCGTGCCGCTGTTCCAGAAGCTCCACGAGGGGGACACGGTCCGCACCAGCGGCTATTCGAGCATCTTCCCTGCCGGCATTCCGGTGGGTACGGTGGAGGGCAGCACCACCCGCAACGGTGCAACTCAGGATGTGGAAATCAAGCTCTTCCAGGACTTTTCGGCAGTGGACTATGTGGTCATAGTGCGCAATGAGGACAGAGAGGAGATCGATGCTATAGAAAAAAGGGGGATGGCAAATGACAAACGGTAGAAGAATAGTAACGGCCGTCGCCCTGTGCCTGGCTCAAATCCTGCTCAGCAACTATCTGTACCTCTCGCACTATCTGGTACTCAACCTGCTTCCGCTGGTGATTCTGAGCCTTCCTGAAAGCCGGAACGTCAACATCGCCATGCTTATAGCCTTTGTGGCGGGCTTTGCGGTGGATTTCGCTTCCTCAGGGATACTGGGGCTTTCCAGCGCCTCCCTGCTTCCGGTAGCGATACTCCGTTTCCCAATCCTGCGCGCCGTAGGAGGCGAGGAGTATATGGTGCACCGCGACAGCCCGCCGGTGGGTCATCTCACTACACGAGGGGTCTTCCTCGCTACTCTGTCCGCCGCTGCGGTGTTCTTCCTTTGCTATGTGTTCATTGATGCGGCAGGCACGCGGCCTCTGTGGTTCAACCTTACCCGCATGGCGCTTTCTTCAGTTGCGAGCGCTGCCCTGATGACCTTCCTCAACCGTTTCCTTTTCGTGGAGAAGTAAGATGGAGAGCCGCCCGAGACACACCAAACTGGTCATAGGATTGGCCGTCGCCGTGCTGATTCTGCTCGGAAGGCTGTTCTATATCCAGATCATTGACGACAGCTTCAAGAGGGATGCCCTCAACAACTCTATAGTCTATGAGCCCATCTACCCTCCGCGCGGCATTATCCACGACCGGAACGGAGAGATTCTCGTAGGCAATGCGACGAGCTACGACATTATGGTTACGCCCCGCGAAATCAGCAGCCTGGACACTCTCAAGCTGGCCGGGATACTGGGCGTCGATATGGACTTCATGCGGGAGAAACTGAGCTATTACCGCACCTACCGCAGCCGCATAGGCTTCAAAACACTTACCTTTATCAAAAATGTGGATGCGATGACCTATATGCGCTTTGCGGAGATGGAATACCTCTTCCCGGGCTTCAAGGGTCAGGTGCGCACGGTGCGCACGCATCCTTTCAATGCCGGCGGCAACCTGCTCGGCTACATCTCCGAGGTGGACGGCGACTACATACGCAAGCACCCGGAATATCGCGCCGGCGACTATGTGGGACGCACGGGGCTGGAGGCCACAAGGGAGGAGGACCTTCGCGGAAGCAAGGGCTACCATATCTACCTGCGTGACTCGCGCAACCGCGTGCTGACCAGTTACAACAACGGGGAGGATGACCAGCTGGCGGTGCCGGGCAAGGACATTACCACCACAATCGATGCGCATCTGCAGCAATATGGGCAACAACTGATGCAGAACAAGAAGGGCTCGCTGATTGCCATCGAGCCTTCCACCGGTGAGATTCTGGCCATGGTTTCAAGTCCGGGAATCGACGTGGACGTGCTTTCGGATATGGGCGGCAACTACGCTGCCCTTGCAGCCAACCCCGACAAGCCTATGTTCAACCGCCCCGTGCAGGCATCCTACCCGCCGGGCTCGGTGTTCAAGCTGGTGAACGGCCTGATAGGAATGCAGGAGGGAGTGCTTGAGCCTTGGATGAAATACCCCTGCAACAAGGGCTATCAGTACACGTCCACCCGCAAACTGGGCTGCCACGCACACAAGTCGCCGCTGGATTTCGACCACGCGGTGATGACCTCCTGCAACGGTTATTTCTGCTATGTGTTCAAGAGCATACTTGAGAATCCGGCCTACGGCTCCACCAAAGAGGCCTTTGACCACTGGGAGAAGTATGTGCGCAGTTTCGGCTTCGGAAGCCCGCTCGGCCTGGACTATCCGGGCGAGTTGGGAGGTTCGGTGCCCAAATCCGAACGCTACGACAAGGTGTACGGCAAGAACCACTGGCGCTTTTCTTCGGTGGTTTCCCTGTCCATAGGCCAGGGCGAGCTGCTCTGCACTCCGCTGCAGATTGCCAATCTGAGCGCCATCATAGCCAACCGGGGATGGTACATAACGCCTCATATCATCAAGGATTCCGAGGATCTTGCAATAGATGACAAGTACCGCGAGAAGCACTATACCGATGTGGAGCCGAAGTATTTTGAGAAGGCGGTGGAGGGAATGTCAATGGCGGTCAACGGCACCGTCCAGGACGGAGCTACGGCGACCATGGCACGCATTCCGGGAGTGGAGGTGTGCGGAAAGACGGGAACGGCGGAGAACCCGCATGGCGCGGACCATTCGGTGTTCATATGCTTTGCTCCTCGTGAGAATCCGCGGATTGCGGTGGCGGCATATATCGAAAACGCCGGCTTCGGAGGCACCTGGGCCTGCCCTGTCTCTTCCCTGCTGGTCGAGAAGTATCTGAACGGCGAAATAGCCGAGAGCCGCAAGTGGGTGGAGAAACATGTGATGGATGCCAACCTTATGAACGTGAAGAAAAAGGAGAAGAAGCAATGACCCCGCTGAGAAGTGACAGAGGCGTTGTCCGCAGCCTGGACTGGGCACTGATCGTAAGCTGGCTTCTGCTGGTGCTTACGGGGGTGGTGTGCATATACTCCGCATCTCAGGGAGCGGAGGGCGGCGGCGAGGGGTTCAACCCCGCGGCACGCTATGCCAAGCAGCTGATGTGGATAGGCATTTCGATGGGAGCTGCGCTGTTCATTACTTTTGTAATCAAACCGCACGTGTGGGAGGTGCTTTGCACTCCGGCCTACATTATGGTGGCTGTGCTTCTGGTTGCGGTGATTGTGCTGGGCTCTGAAATCAACGGTTCAAAGTCCTGGTTCCGCCTGGGCCCCGTGGCTTTCCAGCCTTCGGAGCTTTCGAAGATTACGACTTCCCTGGTGCTGGCGCATTATATGCGCACACCCGGATTCAAGATTACACGCATAAAGGATATACTTGCGCTGGCGGCTATTGTGGGAATACCTGCGGCGATCATTCTGGCACAGGGTGAGACCGGCACTCTGCTGGTGTACCTGAGTTACGCTTTTGTACTCTACCGCGAGGGGCTGTCCGGATGGTGGCTGGCACTGCTGGGCGCGGCGATTGTGCTTTTTGTTGCGGCGATACGCTGGCCGCTGTGGGTGGCAGGGGTGCTCCTTGCCATGATGCTGCTGGGTTATTTTCTGTACTGCCATGCCCATGTGTCGCGGAGCTTTGTGGCGAAGAGGAATCTCTGGATTGTTACGGCTCTGCTTGCCGTCTCGGGGGTTGTCTATGTGCTGTCCACCAATTTCATTTTCAACAATGTGCTGAGGCCGCACCAGAGGAGCCGAATCGAGGTGCTGCTGGGAATTACCGAGGATAAGATGGGTGCAGGCTACAATGTTAACCAGTCGATGATTGCCATTGGTTCCGGGGGATTCAGCGGGAAGGGATTCCTGCAGGGGACACAGACTTCGTACGGCTTTGTGCCGGAGCAATGTACGGATTTCATTTTCTGTACCGTGGGAGAGGAGTTCGGCTTCCTTGGGTGCAGTGCGCTGATTTTGCTTTTCGCCTTTCTGATCTGGAGGATACTGCACGATGCGGAAGAGAGCCGCGAACCGTTTACCCGAATCTACGGCTATTGCCTGGCGGGGTGTTTCTTCATGCACCTGATGATTAACGTCGGGATGACCATAGGCCTGATGCCTGTCATCGGCATTCCGCTTCCTTTCATCAGCTACGGAGGATCCTCTATGCTCTCTTTCACCGTGATGCTCTTTATTTTCGTCGCTCTGGTGAGAAGGGATAGGAAATATTTTTAGTTTTGGTTTTATTTGTATCTTTGTACTCCCTTTTGCCTTGGTGGTGGAATGGTAGACACGAGGGACTTAAAATCCCTTGGCCCGAAGGGGCTGTACGGGTTCGAGTCCCGTCCGAGGCACAACAAGACTTTGTAAGCTGTTGA
>CAKMNE010000079.1 GCA_927798505.1 uncultured Bacteroidales bacterium | reverse complement strand
CTGTCTGCCTGTAGTAATCGCGGATTGCCTCGCACATCACCTCGGCAGCCTCCGGCGTAGCATTGACCGGAACCTTTCCTGTTGAAGTCTTGATAAAGTCGGCGCCAGCTTCCATCGCAAGCATGGATGCCTTGCGTATGAGTTCCGCAGTCTTCAGCACACCTGTCTCGAGAATCACTTTGAGGACCACTTTCTCACCGCAGGCCTTCTTGATTTCGCGAATTTCACGGGCGGCCTCATCTTCCTTTCCGTCAAGGAAGGAGTTCAGGGCGAGCACTATGTCGATTTCATCTGCCCCATTCTCGATTGCGAGCTGCACTTCGCGCACTTTCACCTCCAAGAAACTCTGGGATGAAGGGAAGCATCCGGCAACGCAGGTAACGTGGAGGTCTTCGCTCACGCGATTGTCGCGTACAGTGGATGCAAAGTTGGGATAGACGCAGATTGATGCCGGAAGCGGATAGTCCGGATACTCATCGCGCAATCTGCTTACTTTCTGCACCAGGTTCAAAACGCTTGACCGGGTGTCTTCGGGACGTAGTGTCGTCAGATCCATGAAGGAGAAACATCTCCTCAGTATTTCCTTTTGGTTCATAATTGGTAGTGGTATCAATAGGGATAATAGTAAGAATCGTGTCCTTGGAAAAATCGATTGGCTTGTAAGCCGGCAGTTTGTAGCGTTTCTTCATCTCATCCTCGACTGCCTGCAGGCGGTTTGCGTAAGCGGTCAGTTGTTTGGAAGTCCTGTCCAGAATCTGAGCAAACTTCTCAGGTTTTTTCATATAATGTCTCACCGAAGCATCATAATCGAGGACGTCATAACCGTATTTCTCAAGTATAGGCGCATAAAACAGGGTGGTATCAGCCACTCTGCGTGCCTTCAGGTTGGAGGAAATCCATTGGTCGGCAAGGAGCATCTGCGCATAGATGTCGGAGAATTTATCCTCAGGAATCACACGTCCCCTGCGTCCGCAGCCAAGGGCGAGGACGAGCAGGAGAGTGAGTGAAAGGATTTTGCCGACAGAATGTTTCATCTTACCTGAGTACTGCTCCGAAATTATTCTGGAAGGCCTTGAGTATATTGTCCATTACGCGCTCTATGTCCTGATCGGTAAGGGTCTTCTCCAGGTCCTGGAAAGTGAAGCTCAGGGCATACTGCTTCTTGCCTGCTGGAATCTTGTCCCCTCTGTACACATCGAAGAGGGACACTCCCTTCAGCAGTTTCTTGGACTGTTTGATGGCTGTCATCCTGAGATCTGCATAGCTTACACCCTCATCGAGCAGCACTGCAAGGTCTCGCTTGACTTCCGGATACTTGGGAAGTTCCTTGAAAGCCACCTTATTTCTCTTAATCAGGGAGAAGAGCACAGGCCAGCTGATTTCAGCCATGAACACAGGCTGCTTGACGCCAAACTTGCGGGCGAGTGCCGGATTGACAGTTCCCATAACGGCAAGTTGGGCACCCTGTCCCGGGAGCTTGTAAACCACTCCTTCGGAGAAGATATCGGATGGGGCGGCATCGGTCCACAGCTGGTAAATGTCAGCTCCGAAGCGCTTGAGAAGAAGCTCGAGATAGCCCTTCAGCTGATAGAAATCACTCTTGGAAGATGCTGTTTTCCAGGATTTCTCGGAAGAACCGGTAATGGCAAGGCAGAAGGCCTGATGCTCCTCATAGCCCTCGAGTGTCTCGCCTGATTTCTCCGGAAGTCTCTGATAGACAGAACCGTACTCGAAAATCTTCATTGACGGGCACTGACGGTTCACATTGTAGGCCACAACCTCCAGAGCATTGAGCATCAAAGTCTGGCGCATCACATTGAGATCCTGGCTGAGAGGGTTTACTATCCTTACGCAGTGGTCTGCCGGGAAGGTCTTGAGCCCCTCATAGTAATCCCCCTTGGTGAGAGAATTGTTCATGGTCTCCACAAAACCGTTGGCCGCAAGGAAGTTGGATATGGAGCTGCGCACCGCCTCCGGTTCCGGCTTAGGGGTAGCATTCACGGACATCTTCATATGCTTCGGAAGGGCGATGTTGTCATAGCCGTAGATGCGCAGTATTTCCTCCACCACGTCGCATTCGCGGGTGACGTCAACCATATAGCAAGGCGCCAGTACGGTGCGCTTAGCGCCTTCCTTGGATTCGAAGGTGTAGGCCAGGTTTTCGAGTATGCTGTCAATGAGCTCATGACCTATTTTCTGGCCAATGAAAGCTTCTATCCGGTCGTAGTCGAGCTCAATTCGCTTGCGCTCTATCTTCTGAGGATAACTCTCCACTATCCCACCTACAATATGGCCGCCTGCGCACTCGCTGACAAGGGATGCGGCACGCTTGAGCGCATAGATTGCCACCTCAGGGTCGGCACCACGCTCGTAGCGGAATGAGGCGTCGGTCTGCAGCTGCTGGCTCTTGCTGGTCTTGCGTATGCTGCCCGGATCGAAATATGCGCTCTCTATGAAAAGGTTCACAGTTCCATCGCTCACTCCACTGTCCTCGCCTCCGAACACGCCGGCTATGCACATAGGTCCCTGAGAGTCTGCGATTACCATATCGGTGGAGTGCAGCTTGTGCTCAGCCCCGTCAAGAGTGCGGATAGGCTCGCCTTCTGCAGCGCGGCGGACTATCACCTTGCCTCCCCTGACCTTGTCGGCATCGAAGGTGTGCAGAGGCTGTCCGAGTTCGAAGAGCACATAGTTGGATATGTCCACTATGTTGTTGATAGGGCGGCTTCCTATGGCTGTGAGCCTTTCCTGCAGCCACTTCGGAGACGGTCCGACCTTGATGCCCTTCATCAGAAGGCCTGTGTAGCGCGGAGCTCCGCTTGGATCCTGCACCTCAACCGGCATAGGCTCGCCCTCTGTACGGGGGATGGCTTCAAATGACGCCTCTACATCCGGCCTTGTAAGTTCGCAAGGGATGCCCTTGAGCTTGAGCCAGGCATACAGGTCACGGGCAACTCCCCAGTGGGAAGCGGCATCGACGCGGTTGGCGGTAATTTCGTATTCGATTACCGCAAGGCTCTCTATATGAAGATAATCCTTTGCAGGCATACCCACAGGGGCGTCTTCAGGAAGAACCATAATACCGTCGTGGCTGGTACCCAGTCCAAGTTCATCCTCGGCACAAATCATTCCGAAGCTCTCCACTCCGCGAATCTTGGATTTCTTGATTTTGAAATCTCCCGGAAGCACAGCTCCGAGCTGGGCGAAAAGGACCTTCTGTCCTGCCGCCACATTGGGTGCTCCGCACACCACCTGAACGGGTTGAGCCCCGCCGTCATTTACGGTGGTTACGTGAAGATGGTCGGAATCCGGATGAGCCTCGCAGGTAAGCACCTGTGCAACAACCACATTTTTGAGACCTCCTTCAATAACTTCCTTCTCCTCCACCGAATCAACTTCTATTCCTATTGAAGTCATCGCTTCAGCTATCTGCTGAGCGGAGAGCTCACATTTGATGTAATCTTTAAGCCAATTGTAACTGAGCTTCATATATCTGTGTGTTTTTATTTCAATTCATTTTCATCAAAAAGGGTTGCCACGAAGGAGTCCCGGTCGAAATCGCGTATGTCTCCGATTCCCTCTCCTACACCGAGATAGCGCACCGGAATGCCGAACTGGTCAACCAGGCCGACTACCACACCTCCTCGGGCCGTACCATCCATTTTGGTCAGCGCTATTGCAGAGATGTCGGTTGCACGGGAGAACTCCTTTGCCTGCTGGAAAGCGTTCTGACCCGTGCTGGCATCCAGCACAAGCAGGACTTCATGAGGTGCATCAGGCAGCACTTTCTTTACCGAGTTGCGGATTTTGGTAAGCTCGTTCATCAGGTCTATCCTGTTGTGCAGGCGGCCTGCAGTATCTATGAGCACCACATCAACTCCTTTTGCCACAGCAGATTTCACTGTGTCGTAGGCTACAGCGGCCGGATCCGACCCCATCTGCTGCTTGACAATGGACACTTCTGCCCTTTCGGACCATATGGTCAGCTGGTCAACCGCTGCCGCACGGAAAGTGTCGGCTGCTCCAAGCATCACATTCTTTCCTTCCTGGCGGAACTTGTTTGCGAGCTTTCCTATGGTCGTGGTCTTTCCCACTCCGTTGACACCCACAACAAGTATCACCCGCGGACCGTTTTGCGGAAGCACCGGGGCTTTGTCACAGGCTGCCATAAGAGAGGCGATTTCATCCCTTAGCATGGTAAACAGCTCTTCGCGGGACATGAATTTGTCCTTGGAAACCCTCTCTTCGAGGGCATCCACCACCTTGAGCGTTGTATCCACGCCCATATCGGACTCGATGAGCGCCTCTTCGATGGCATCGAGAGTGTCATCATCCACGCGGCTTTTGCCGATTATTGCTCTTGAGAGCCTCTGAAAGAAACTGATTGCCATAGCTCACAAATATACGCATTTTCTGCTAAATAGAAAACCGGTCCCCATGACGGGAACCGGTTCCGATATAAAGTATCAAAGATTTACTTCTTCTCGAAGAACTCCTTTGCCTTGCTCTCCTCAACGAGCTGCTCTGTGAAAACATAAGCTCCGGTCTTAGGAGATTTTTCCATACGGATGCACTTGACCATGCTCTTTGCACCGGCCTTTGCGGCGAATGTTGCGACGGCTTTCTTTGCCATATTCTAATCCTCCTGAAAATTACTTTATTTCACGATGAACGGTAACCCTCTTCAGGAAAGGATTGTACTTCTTCCTTTCAAGACGCTCAGGGGTGTTCTTCTTATTCTTTGTGGTGATGTAGCGGGACATTCCTGGAACGCCGCTGGCCTTCTGCTCTGTGCACTCGAGGATGACCTGCACCCTGTTTCCTTTAGATTTCTTTGCCATAATAATGAAATTTAAACAAGGTTAACGTATCCTTTCTTCTGAGCCTCGTGAAGAGTAGCTTCGAGGCCGTTCTTCTCAATGATTCTCATACCCTTGCAAGAAATCTTGAGGGTGATGAACCTCTGCTCCTCCTCACTCCAGAAACGCTTGTTCTTGAGGTTTACGGAGAAGTCGCGCTTGGTGCGCAATTTTGAATGGGCAACATTGTTGCCTTTCATTCTCTTTCTTCCGGTTACTTGACAAACCTTTGCCATAATTATTGTTTTTTATTTATTAATATTCAGTTAAACAAACTTGAGGAATCTTCCCCAACGGATGTTCTTAGGGAATCTCTTCCCTTCATCTGTTGAGAGCCATATGACAACCGGCCTTCCGACTATGTGGTCTTCCGGAACAAATCCCCAATACCTTGAGTCCAGGGAATTGTGTCTGTTGTCTCCCATCATAAAGTAGTAATCCTGCTTGAAGGTGTAGGAGCCTGCCGCAAGAGCTTCTTCTACCGAAGAGTGCTCGTAAACTCTGATGATTCTCTCATACAGAGGAAGGTTTTCGCGGGTCAGTTCCACTGTTGCCCCCTTTTCAGGAATCCATAACGGTCCGAATTCATCCCTTGTCCAGGTGTAGTCAGGCGAGAACGGGAATATTTCCCTGTAGTCATTCTGCACCTTTTCCAGATTGCGGGATATCTGCATCCCCGGATAGCTCGGCTGCTGAACCCCGTCCACCCAAACAAGTCCTTCACGGATTTCAAGAGTGTCTCCGGGGATGGCAACGCATCTTTTCACATAGTGGTCCACCTTGTCCGCAGGGCGGGCGATTACGGGACCCAATGTGGAAATCACCTTTTTCTTGCCGTAAAAGCGGCAGAGACTGTAATAGTCTTCTGACGGAGCTTTACGCAGAACGGTGTCGCCATTCGGGAATCCGAATACCACGATATCTCCTCTTTTCACTTTCCTCAATCCTTTGAGCCTTCTGTAATCATTCTGAATCAGGGTCGAATAGGACTCTTTTCCGAAAATCACATTGTGGGTGAAAGGAACGGTCAGCGGAGTCTGAGGGACTCTCGGGCCATATGTCAATTTGCTGACGAAGAGGTGATCACCCGTGTAGAGTGTCTTCTCCATCGAGGATGAAGGAATCTTGAAGGCCTGGAAGAAAAAAATGTTGATGAAGGTAACGACTATTACCGCGAAGATGACGGCATCAAGCCATTCATTGGCGGCGGAGCGTTTCTCTCCCTCCTTGTATCTTTTTTTCCAAAAGTTCCAGTGGACTTTCCTGGTTATGAAAATGTCAAATATGACACCCAAACCCAACAGCCACCAGAAGTTGCCCAGCCAAATTACCCAAAGAATGTAGAGCAAAGCCCAGAATATGAACTTTGTCCAACGATTGCGGGTAAATTCCTTCAGGCTCACTGCTTTACTTGTTGCTTACTGACTTGATAATTGCCTCGAAAGCCTGAGGGTTGTTCATCGCGAGGTCAGCGAGGACCTTGCGGTTCAGACCGATGTTCTGCTTTGCGAGTGCACCCATAAACTGGGAATAAGTCATACCGTACTGACGTGCGGCGGCATTGATTCGCTGGATCCAGAGTGCGCGGAAGTTGCGCTTCTTTGCCCTACGGTCGCGATATGCGTAGGTAAGACCTTTCTCGTAGGTGTTCTTTGCTACTGTCCAGACATTCCTCCTTGCGAGGAAGTTACCGCGGGTTCTCTTGAGAATCTTCTTGCGGCGTGCCCTTGAGGCTACTGAGTTGACTGATCTTGGCATAATTCAATACTTTTTTTAGAGAACCAACATTTCCTTTAC
>CAKMNE010000078.1 GCA_927798505.1 uncultured Bacteroidales bacterium | reverse complement strand
TCGTAGTACTTGGTACCAACGAAGACATCCTGCTTGTATGGATTGATGTGGCGCTTCCTGGAAACTACTATGATGTATCCCAAAGCAATGACGTTGACAAGCAGTGCAAGGCCGCTGACAATTGTCATGGCGGTAGGGTCTGCATTTGCAGTGCCGCCCTCGACTATTCCGTTGAGGGTACCGTCAGCATAGAGTGTAGGCAGGGTAGCCCATTTGCTCGCAGCGGTTCCGTCGGTAGAGGTAATCTGGAAAAGCGGGAAGCACTGTGCGAACATACACCAGATGCACAGGGTGAATGCACGGTTCTGAATCCAGCCACCCTTGTTCCAGAGCAAGGCTGCAATTGTAGGTGCGAGAAGAAGTGCAATACCGCAGAACCATGAGTGGGTAGGAAGACAGTTGTAGGTGTAGGCGAAGTTCCATACATCGTAAACAACGATATAAACCCAGGTCATGTCAGGCCAGAGCATATCCGTCTTGTCCTTGGATGAGTAAACGCTCCACCATGCGGTCATACAGAAAATATTCAGAAGTCCGGCAATACCGTTCATCACATTGTGCCATCCTCCGTAGAGCCACACATCCTCGTTGCTGAGGAACCAGTGGTTCCATCCCTTGATGGCAGTCTCAAAGTCGGAAGCCACCGCAATCAGGATGTTGATAGCCACAATCACGAACGGGAAGCACTTGAACCAGTGCTGCTTGCCTATGCCCCAGCCGTACTTGATCATCATGAAGCCTATACATCCAGCAAGGGCGGCATAGAGCTTGGCATAATGGAACCAGCCGTTCATATAGACATAGGTCTGGTTCTTGAGAGCCCACTCTGCGCCACAGGCAGCTCCAATCTGGATTGCAACAAAATAAACCGTCAAAACTGCCGGAAGGGCAAAGAACATTACCGCACCGCCAAACTTTGATTTCCTTGCGAACTCATTGAGAAGAATGAGTCCGGCCAGCACTCCGAACATGGCTATCCATTGCCAGATGGCCATATCGCCATAAACATGAAACAACATAATTGAATTGGTTAGTTTTTAATTTCTCAACAAAATTAAGAATATGCTCCCTAATATGCAAATTATTCATTATCTTAGTGCTCGGAAATTAAAAATTATGGAAAAAGTAAAAGTCATAGAAATCAAAAAAAGCATATTTGAGGAGAATGGACGCGAGGCCGACGAGCTCAGGGCGGAACTCAAAAAGAAAGGGGTGTTTCTGCTTAACCTGATGTCCTCGCCTGGCAGCGGCAAGACCACCACCCTGATTGCCACCATCAATGCCATCAAAGACAAAATCAAGGTAGCGGTGATGGAAGCCGACATCGATTCCGATGTGGACGCAATCAAAATCAAGGAAGCTACTGGAATCGAATCCATTCAGCTTCACACCGGAGGCATGTGCCATCTGGACGCCGAGATGACCCGCCAGGGCCTGGACAACCTTTCGGAAGGGCTGGACCTTGCGATACTCGAAAATGTGGGCAACCTCGTCTGCCCCGCCGAATTCGATACCGGAGCCGTGCGCAACGCCATGATACTCTCTGTCCCTGAAGGCCACGACAAGCCTCTGAAGTACCCTCTGATGTTTTCCATCTGCGACGTGGTGCTGATAAACAAGACGGACGTGCTTCCGTATTTCGATTTCGACATGGACAAATGCCGCGAGTACATAGCCATGAGAAACCCTGCCGCAAAAGTGTTCCCGATTTGCGCCCGCACTGGCGAAGGCGTGGACAGCTTTGCAAATTGGCTGCTCGAAGAAGTGGCCCTATGGAAAAACTAACTGCTAATCAATAATACTTATGCCTGAGATCTCAAAGAAATTCATTCCCAAACACAAGGGAGATGCAAATCCTAATCCCAAGCTTCTGAAATTCGTCACCAAGGTAACAGACCGTATACCGGCAAAAATCAAAGGTGTGACCACCGATGACCCGGAGTACTGGGGACTGGCGTGCATCTTCGAGGACGAGATGGACGCCAAGACCAGGGAGGCTGCGCTCGACCTGTTGCTTGACGTGGTGTCCAAAAAGGCTATGACGGTGCGCGAACACCGTCCATATCGCCAGCTTGTAGAGTGGAACCGCAAGAAACACTACACTGAAACTGACGAAGAATTCGACAAACTGCTCGATCAGCTCTCGTATTTCGGAATGCTGGAATACGACTACGGCGACAAATATACCAAGGATGGCCCTGTCAAGGGGACGAGCTACAACAGGGAGGACCGCGAGTACTGGGTTCCGCTCTTTGTACCGGGATCGGCGGAGTACACCAACATGAACACAGACCTGATGGACCGCCATCCGGAGCTTGCCATGTTCTTCGAGAGGATGACCTTCCTGCCTCTGGAGCACGTGACCGCCATGGTTCCTCCGGGAGGAGCCGGAATCGGAATGCACGTCATCCCTGTGGAGAAGGCCATTTCGATGGAGAACCAATCCATTGACATAGAGCACATTTCCTACTGGCTCAAAAGGTACGAAGGCCATATAGGCGCATCCATATGCTCCTGCCGCTACGGACGCAAGAAGCTGGACGAAGGCTGCGCCGACGACTACGAGGACTGGTGCATCGCCGTTGGCGACATGGCGGACTACTGCCGCGAGACCGGACGTGGCCGCGCCATCAGCTACGAAGAGGCCATGGCCATCTTCAAGCGCGCCGAGGACAACGGCTATGTCCATCAGATCACCAATATCGACGGCGAGGGCAAGATTTTCGCGATATGCAACTGCAACGTCAAGATATGCAACGCCCTGCGCACTTCGCAGCTCTTCAACACCCCTAACATGAGCCGAAGCGCCTATGTCGCAAGGGTGGACAAGAAGAAATGCGTTGCCTGCGGCCGATGCGTGGAGTACTGCCCTGCCGGAGCCGTGAAGCTCGGACAGAAGCTCTGCACCAAGCACGGAGAGCAGCAGTACCCGAAGCAGGTGCTGCCTGACACCACCAAGTGGGGCCCGCACATGTGGAACGAGGACTACCGCGACCGCAACCGCATCAACTGCTACCCTAGCGGTACGGCGCCTTGCAAGACGGCCTGCCCTGCGCATATAGCCGTTCAGGGCTACCTGAAGAAGGCGGCCGAAGGCAAGTACACCGAGGCCCTCGAACTCATCAAGCGCGAGAACCCGTTCCCTGCAGTCTGCGGACGCATATGCAACCGCCGCTGCGAGGATGCGTGCACGCGCGGTACCATAGCCACAGCCCTGGCCATTGACGAGGTAAAGCGCTCCATCGCGGCGCAGGACCTGCACGCTGACAAGCGCTTCGTTCCGGAGATTGTGGTAGCGTCAAACCGCGGCCGCTGGAAGGAGAAGATTGCCGTCATCGGAGGCGGCCCTTCAGGACTTAGCTGCGCCTACTACCTCGCAACCATGGGCTACTACCCTACCGTCTTCGAGAAGAATCCTGAGCCGGGCGGAATGCTTCGCTATGGTATCCCGTCCTACAAGCTCGACAAGAAGGTCATCGACGCAGAAATCGACATAATGCGCGAAATCGGCGTGGAGATTCGCACAGGCGTGGAAGTGGGCAAGGACATCACCCTTGACGAGCTGCGCGCACAGGGTTACAAAGCATTCTATGTGGCAATAGGCTGCCAGGGTGGACGCCTTCCGGGCATTCCTGGTCAAGACGCAGAGGGCGTGACCACTGCCATTGACTTCCTGCATGAGGCCAACTGCGGACAGCGCAAGCTCAGCGGCAAGGTCATAGTGGTCGGCGGAGGCAATGTGGCCATTGACGCAGCCCGCGTCGCCCTTCGTAGCGGAGCCAGCGAAGTCACCATGCTTTCGCTTGAAACCGAGGACATTATGCCTGCCTCACCTGCCGAGCGAGCTGAGGCCCGCGAGGACGGAGTGGTAATCAACCCGGCTTGGGGCCCTAAGGAGGTGCTCACAGCGGACGGCAAGGTCAGCGGAGTGGTCTTCAAGAAATGCACCAGCGTGTTCAACGCCGAGCACAGGTTCGCCCCTACTTACGATGAGCAGCAGTTGCTCACTCTCGATGCCGATATGGTCATCTTCGCGATAGGCCAGGCCATCAGCAGCGGAGCCCTGTTCGAAGGCAGCAAGGTCGAGTTCGGCCGCGGCAATTGTCCTATTGGAGACAAGCTCACCCTGCAGACCGCTCAGGAGGACATCTTCGTCGGAGGAGACTGTCTCACCGGACCTAAGTTCGCAATCGACGCGATTGCAACGGGAAAGGAGGCTGCAGAATCCCTGCACCGCTACGTGCAGCACGGCCACATGACCATAGGCCGCAACCGCAGGGACTTCATAGAGCTCAACAAGGACGACATTTTTGTGGAGTCCTATGACAACTCCTCACGCCAGGAGCCGGGACACAGCAATCCGGACAACGCTTTCAAGGAGTACCAGCTCTGCTTCACCGAGGAGCAGGTTCGCAAGGAAACAGCCAGGTGCCTGAGCTGCGGCGCATCCATCGTGGACGAGAACCGTTGCATAGGTTGTGGACTATGTACCACCAACTGCGGGTTCGATGCCATCCACCTCTACCGCGAACATCCTGAGTGCAGCACCATGGTCAAGTCCGAAGACAAGGTCGGAGCCCTGCTGCCTTACGTGATCAAGCGCGGCGTGAAGATGATGGTCAAGAAGAAGCAGAGTTGATCCCATGCACGAACTTGGCATTGTCTTCCATATAATAAAGGAAGTAAAGAAAGCCATGCAGGAGAACAATTGCAGCAAAGTCTCCAAGGTAGTTATGAATATAGGCGAAGTTTCGACCGTCGTTCCCTACTACCTTGAAGACTGCTGGAATTGGGCTGTCTCTAAGGAAGAAGGCTTTCAAGGCTGTAAACTTGAAATAAAGATGCTCGACGCGGTCACATGGTGTGACGACTGCAAGAGCGAATACCCCACTGTGGCCCACGGCAAGACCTGCCCGCATTGCGGCAGCGGCAACACCTGGCTGCTCAGGGGAAATGAAGTTGAAATTTTAGAAATTGAAGCAATTTAGAATATGTGTTGTTTTTTAGTACCGCTGGCACAGGCAGTTGCCACCACAGTTTACCGTAAATGCTCCGGCGTGAGCGGCGGCGTTCTGAAACGCAATGTCCCGGCCCTGGAAAAGATGCTCTGGGGAGGCAGCGTTATGCTGATTGTGGACCATATCATCAACGGAGAGGTTACCTGGCAGTATCCTTTCTTCACGGCACTTACCGAAGTGGGCGGAGGAAGCGCCTTCCTTAGAGAACTGCTCACGGTCGGAGTGCCTATGTCCCTGGCTATCACAGCCGTATGGGCAATCTGGGCGCTTCTTCGCGAGCGCAAACCAGCCAAAGCCTAGCGCGGAGAGTCTCAAAGCTGGCCGCTCCGGCCGCACGGGTGTACATACAGGGATGATTCTGTAAAGCCGATGATTTGGTTTTCAGAATCATCTTTAATAACTTTGCGCCCTATTTTCGCGCAAAGCTTATTTTGATGAAAAACACTCTTGCAGCCAAAGCAACGGCATTTCTGCTTCTTGCAGTTTCCTGCACACAGACACCGCTTCCAATTCCTGAAAGAGGCCCTGTGACTGTGGGATTTGGAGTGGGCTCAACCAAAGTAAGCCTGGATGCGGAAAGCGCAATGCTCTCCTGGGAAGAGGGAGATGCGATCAGCGTTTGGGCTGAGAATTCCCAAGGAGGCGCGGCACTGGACGCCAGCACATTCAGACTGGCCGCCTGCAATGGCCCAATGGCCTACTTCACCGCCCAGCTCCCCTCCCCGATGCCCGAGGACAACTACATCTACCGCTGTCTCTACCCTCAGGCCCAGACTCTCGAAAACGGACTTGCCTGCTACACCGTCGGTGCTGCGCAATACCAGGGCAGCGTGCCTTGCGTACTGTGGGGCGAAGCCTCACACGGGGCACTGACATCCATTGATGAAAACCTTCCTGTAGATGACAAGGCTCTTATGAGTCTGAGGATGAGTTCCCTACTGCATTACTTCAGGTTCTTCATCCCGGAAGGCAGCGACCTGCTCGGAGAGCCGGTGCAGAAAATCAAATTCACCCTGCCCGAAAGGGTAGCCGGAACCATCAAAGTCGATGCGGCCACCGGCACGATTTCGGAAATAAGCTCACCATCCACTGAAATAATCCTGGACGAACTGAGCCTGTCGGAAGGCTCCTTCGCCCTTGCTGCCATCATCCCTGCCAGCCAGGCCTACGCCGAAGGGCAGACTATGTCCATAACCCTTTACGGCTCGGACAAATTCGCCACCATCGAGCCTCTCGTCCTGACGGGCAGAGACTTCAAGGCAGGGCATATGACAAGCGTAGCAATGCGCGCCAACCAGCTGCACGACTTCTACCGCCTGCGTTTCAACTACGAAAACAACCTGCTTGGAGAAGATCTTCAAAGCATCACTCTCAGCCTCGAGGACGGCTCCAACTGGCCTGAAACCGACAGCCCCAAGCTTGTTTTCGCCAACAGGGACGGCTCAACGCTCAGCGTAGGGCAAAGCCTCGACATAGCCTTTGAGAACAAGGATAACTATCTCTCGCTCAGCGGAAAAAAAATAATTATTACTTACGAGTCCGAGAATGCGCTGATCCAAAAGAGCGTCACCTTGAGCATAGACGGGCAGGCTCTCATCACAACTGAAACTCTGGGCTGTCCATATCTCTTCTCCGAAGACTTCACCAACGCCAGCACCGGCTTCAGCATCAACGGAAACCTCA